>JBFHEW010000187.1:0-5730 GCA_041583955.1 Bacteroidia bacterium
ACGGATGTAAGCCCCAGTAGATCATCCTCAGTGGGAACCACCAATTGCCGTATGGCCATTTCCGAGTGTTGAGGTGGGGCCAGATAGCGGTCATGGCGGTCCAGAACTCAAGCTGATTGTAGCGGTAGTACTCCTGAGGCGCTCTGCCTTTGAATATCTCCATACCAATGTGGAAAGTCAGGTATTCGTCTGTAAACACCTTCGGATTTTCGGCAAAGCAGAAAAGATTCTGAGATAGCGTTATCTCCACGAACGGAACACCGATACACACTTCCGCCAGTGAGAATTTCGGATAGAGTTCACGCTTAAAGACAAAACAATCGAACCCGGGATGTTTCTTGCCTTTCTCCGTTAGCATTTCATCCAACTGATCGGCTGAATGGAATTTTTCAGGAATGCGTCTCCGATTGATCATGAAAGCATCATGTCCTGCATCGATCATCCTATTCACTTCCGTGTAGAAGTGCGGTTGCACTCCAATGTCAACGTTGCTGTAAATAAGGTACGCTGCATCCGATTCGTTGTAAACCCGATCCAAGATGTCCTTCAGAATCGGTAGATGCATTTTCCTGTCAAACGTGCCGAGGTCGGTCACGTCTCTTGCAAGGTCGGTTGTAGCAATGAATCCGTGCGGTACCATCTTCCGGTCTTGGTTGGTCTGAGCGGAGTACAAGGAAATGGCAGTAGGGTCGGGGCAGCTTTCCTTCGCCCTGATCATGGATGCAATGGTAACCTCCTGCGCAAGTTTCAGATCCGAAGTATCGGAAGGTTGAAAAATGTTGATGATGTGGGCGATGGAGTGCATGCTTCGAAGGGATCGTTAAAATTGCACAAACTCGCTGAGTTCCTTAAAGGGTATTTGCTGGTTGAGTTTGTACATTCGCATGCATACAGATCATGTCGTCCCCTCCAAGCGAACAAGTAACCCTTTTTACAAGCAAGCCCGACTCAGTTCGTGAATACCTGAAAAAGATCTATCGCCATCGCGGTCTTATCTGGGTCTTTGCCATGAGGGACCTGAAGGTCAAATATTCTCAGACACTGCTTGGTATAAGTTGGAGTTTGGTTCAGCCACTTACAGCCCTGCTCATTTTCACGTTTCTGTTCGGATACGTTCTGAAATGGTCTGCCGGAGAACTGCCTTATTCGTTGTATGTGCTCAGTGGCCTGTTGGGCTGGAATTTCTTTTCCTACATTGTCTACGCTGGCAGCGGAAGTGTTCAGGAATCTTCTTCCATCATCCGGAAGATCTATTTCCCCAAAAGCATTCTTCCATTGTCCAAAACAGTGGTTGCGTTAATAGAATTGGTTCTCAGTTTAACGATTCTCATACCGTTGATGATCTACTTCGGGTATGGGCTTTCGTGGCGTATGTTGCTGCTTCCGGGAGTCATCCTATTCAACGCACTTTGCGCGCTTAGCCCTGTTTTCTGGGTTGCCGCCTTCGGATACAGGAAACGCGACCTGTTTCATCTGCTACCTTTTCTGGTCTATTTCGGCATCTGGCTCACGCCTGTATTCTTCGTAACGGATATGCTACCCGAGCAAGTGATAGATCTGTTGGCTTGGAATCCGATGGCTTCGGTAGTGGATGTCTGGAGGTGGATGCTGTTCGGGTTCGGCACGTTTCAGATGCATTGGCTCATCTCATTACTAGCGGTCACATTGGTCTGCGGGGCGGGCATGTTTTATTTCCATCGGAAAGAAGGGGAGTTCAGCGATCATGGTTGAGATGGATAAGGCAAATGCAATAGAGGTCCACGGCCTTTCAAAGTGCTACACGCGAGTAGGCGCTTCCGAAAGTGGTACACACGAACTGTGGGCGCTTCGCGATGTGTCATTCTCGGTTAAACGAGGCGATTCTGTTGGCATTTTCGGTCATAACGGTAGTGGAAAAAGCACGCTGCTCAAGGTCCTGGCAGGGGTGACCAAACCAACGCACGGCACAATTGCCATCAGAGGGCGTGTCGCGTCCATTTTGGATATCGGTTCGGGGTTTCATCCTGAACTGAGTGGAAGAGACAATATCTATCTGAACAGCAACGTACTCGGGTTCTCAAAACGGGAAACATCCAAACTGGAACAAGAGATAATCGAATTCAGCGGCATCAGCGAATTCATTGATGAGCCCGTAAAAAACTACTCAAGCGGCATGTTCCTGAGATTGGCTTTCAGTATTCTGGCCCATCTTGATTTCGATGTGTACCTCTTTGATGAGGTGTTCTCGGTGGGAGATGCACAATTTGAGGCGAAAGTGAATAAGACCTTGCGGGAACTCATTGAATCCGATCGGACGGTTATTCTCGTAAGCCATCAGATGAGTGCTCTGGTGAAACAGAACACGTATCTGCACCTTCGTTCGGGCGTGGTGCAATCGTTCGGTAAGAATCAGGAGACCTTGGTCGATTACCTTACCGAATCGGTTGTAGGTACAGATGACCACATAAAGGTGGCAACAGCCAACACCGAGGTGAAAGAGTTTGACACGGCAAAGGCTGCACCCGAAGTGCGGTTGTCAGAAATAAAGCTCCATCAACCGGACGGCAATGGTGACTTTTTCAGGACCGACAGGGAATTCGTGCTTGATGTGTTCTACGAAAAGCTTGATACGAATTGCACGTTGGATGTGTTCGTTTCAATCACCGACCTGCAAGACAATGTGGTGCTTTTTACTTCGCCACTGGTTTCAGCGCCACCGAATGAGTGGTCGGATGCAGGGGCGTATCAGGTACAATGCACGTTTCCGTCCAGCTTTTTCAATGCAAGGGTGATGGTGCTCAATATTTCGTTCATCAAGAATGCGAAGGATAGGTTGAACGCGGGAGCGGAAAGCGATGCATCCGACCTCAACTCCTTGGAGACCTGCCTCACGGTTCACCGCGCGCTCTTCTTCAAGCCAACGTATCGGTCAGATCAGGTTTCGTTAGATTTATCAAAGTTTGAGATCAACAGCGGATTGGTGCCTGCGTTCAAATGGAAACAGATGAAACATTGATTCGATCCGCGCTATGGTCTTTACTTCAAAAAGCCTAGCCCCGCTCATCGCCATGCAAGCAACATGCATTCATACTTCCATACTTGATGATTCTTCCATGATTCACACTAACGTGCTCTGAGTGGCGATTTCTTTGAACCATATAGACACGGCTACCGATCTGCTTTTGCAACGGTTGAAGGCATTGCAGAATGCAGATGGCAGTTTCACCACGTACTTCCTTCAGGAACATTTTCAGCCCGAAGCAGGCTGGATGGCTTATCCCGATAATTCGCCTTTCTGCACGGCCTCGGCTGCGTTACCTCTAGTTGCCATGAAGCACGGGCTTGCCGAAAAGGTTCTTCATGGAGTTGTCGGGTTTTTGAAGAAAAGGTCGTTGAAAGGAGAATTGTGGCGTTTTGCAGATCTGACCAACGAATACACCGTGCCGTATGATTCAGATTCTACGGCCCTGGCGTCATTCCTATTGGAGCGGGCGGGCGATACCTTGCAGAATAAACGGTTGCTCGCGCTTCAACTCAATTCCAAAATGGAATACGACCTGTGGATACGCCCCAAGCAATTGACCATGCTGGATCTGAATGTCTGGCTTCATAATCGGAAAGCGGCCCGTTGTATTCCACTGCAATCGGGAGCCATCGCCTTCGGAGATTCAGAATTCACCGTTACTTGCAACAATCTTCTGTACCTGGGTAAGAACGAAAACAACAGGAAAGTCTGGGGTCAGGTGCATCGATCATTTGATGAGCTGGCATTTTCCCGCTTGTACTATCCGAGTTTATTCAATGCTGTCCACGCCTATTCGAGGTTGTTCCATCACCATCCGTCAGCCTTCGGTGGTCTGTCATCAAAGGCATTGGAACAATTCAAACAACTGAAGGATCAGTTCACGGATTCGGAGCTGTCACTTGATATGGTTCTTCTCTGCATCAGTGTACTCTACTTCAATGTATCGTTGATTGAGTTCGATGATCTATTCCATGCATGCTTCGAGAGGATGGAAAGCGAAACTTTCGATCCCATGAAAGCATTCTATTGCAGCAATCTGGTTACCGATGTACAGCCCGATGGCGTATCACCCAACACGTATTTCGGTTCTCCGGCCATTACATGGTCACTCCATCTGGAGTTTTTGAATCTATATCGACTGAGGTTCCACGGAGCCGATCATCTCCATGCGTCATGATGTCGGTCGGTGGGCTCAATAAGTGGTTGAAAGCCGATAAGTGGTGGGTTTACAAGATCGCTGGCGGATTGCTGACGGCCGTATTGCTGACAGTGGTCAATAAGGTTCCTGTCAACGGTTTCCTATGGAGTCAGTTGGCCTTGCTTTTCAGTGCGTTTGTGGCTTTGGCGGTATTCGGACACCTGATCAACGATATCACCGATCTGGAAAGCGACCGTTTGGCAGCTAAACCTAACCTGGCAGATAGGATGGGAGCGAAAACCGCCATCATCGTCTGTTTGCTGTGTCCCGTATTGGCCCTTTCGGTCGTTTCGCTTCTCGATGACCCGGTCATTTCCGTTCTGGTAGTCATTCAGATTCTGCTCAACGTTGCCTATTCCGTACGTCCCATACGCCTGAAGGAACGAGGCGTCCTTGCCATGGTCGTTACAGGTTTTTATGAGCGGACGCTTCCTTACCTGATGATCGCGTACCTCCTATTGGGACAACGGCCGGAGGAATCTGAAGCATTGCTGGTAGCATACCTATCGTGGTCATTTCTGTGGGAGGTGAGGAATTTTGTCTCTGGCCAGAAGAAAGACCGGCATCTTGATATGGTATCAGGTCAGAAAACAGTCTCAGTACTGATGCCCGATGCGGTATTGAATCCTCTTCATTGGGGGATCTTTGTGTTGGAAATGGGCTTTTTTCTGGTCTGGTCGTTTTGGCTTCCGCAGTGGTGGGTGGCAGTGCCGATTGCCTTTTCCATTGCACTGTATTTCCATCAACGCGATAGCGGAACGTTCCGTATCCAGAAGGATGAGGTATTCAATATTGTAGATGATGTTTACAACCTCGGTCTTCCTGTTCTGCTGGCCGCCTATGCGGTTTTGACCTATTCTTCGGCCCTTTGGCCCATTCTGGTTTTGCTGCTCGTTGCTTTCAATAACCATTTCCGACTGCTGTTCATCATCTGGGCAAAGAATGTGGATTGGAAGTGGTGGCTTCGAGCCCTTACCTTCCCGATACGGATGGTAAGGCTGTTGGCCAATTGGTCCATCTACTACTTCAGGAAGTGGGTGCTAAAATGGCCAGAAGAGCGCAATTGGGGCAAACACTACGAGAAACACCTGGAGAAAGAACGGCAGAAGCAGGAACGCAGGATGCAGTGAAATGCTGTCGCAAAAGATTCTCCTTGAGTGGCCATTCAACGTGCCTCTGCATCCATATCAGCCAATGCAGCATCTACTAATGCGTTCACTTCACGGTGATCGGGCGCGCCATAGATCTCATTACGCTTAAGTATAAGTCCGTAATGGAAACGAGGCAGACCATGAGCCTCCTGCAAAAGCTGTTCAAACCCTCTGATGAAACTGAAACACTCAGAATCGCGGTCAGATCCGAACGAACGCAAGTAGGTCTTCTTCTGCGTTTCCTCATTCACAGGGCGGAAGCCTTCCAGGAAGGCATGACAATCGCTGTTCTTTTCAAGCAGCTCCTTCGTGGGAGAAAATTCAGTTTTGTCGATAACCATGTCAGACCATGTCGAGTCGGACCGTAGCTCAATGTC
>JBFHEW010000188.1:0-5697 GCA_041583955.1 Bacteroidia bacterium
GCTCTACCTCAGCATGGAACCCGGCTCGTACATGAACTACGAACTGAAGTTCAGAATCGCCATGCCAACCGTGAGCGCTTTGGAGTTGGACGGCTCTGGCGATCTGAACATAGGCACCTTTGTCGGTCTCGAAACACTCACCGTTAAGTTGGATGGCAGTGGCGACATTACCGGAACCGGAGCCTTGGAAGTGCTTTCTGATGCCCGCGTAGAACTGCAGGGTAGCGGTGACATTGAACTCAAGTTGAAGGCCAAGGAACTCAGATTGATGCTCGATGGCAGTGGCGACATGGAACTCAGCGGACAGACCAACAGACTGGTTGCCTCACTCAACGGGTCGGGCGATATCGATGCCCACGAGTTGGAGTCCATCAACTGCGAAGTGGAACTTGATGGTTCGGGAACCGTGAAGGTGCACGCCTCAGAGAAGCTGAAGGCCAGCCTGCAGGGCAGTGGCGATATCCGCTATTCGGGCAAACCCGACCTGGAGGCCACGATAGATGGCTCAGGTACCATCAGTGCCCGTTGACCACATTCCCAACTTCGTTCTATTTTTGCCGCCTAAACTTTAAAAGATGAGCGAAGCAAAGAACCCAAAGGTATTTTTTGATGTGAGTATCGATCAGCAACCGGCTGGTAGGATCGTGTTTGAACTGAGAGCGGATGTTGTTCCCAAAACAGCAGAGAATTTCCGTGCCCTGTGCACCGGAGAGAAGGGATTCGGCTACAAGGGAAGCTCGTTTCACCGTGTCATTCCGCAGTTCATGCTGCAAGGTGGCGATTTCACCAACCACAACGGCACAGGCGGAAAATCCATCTACGGAGAGAAGTTTGCCGATGAGAACTTTGAGTTGAAGCACCAAGGTGCCGGTCTCCTCAGCATGGCCAATGCCGGAAGGAATACCAACGGAAGCCAGTTCTTCATCACAACGGTAGATTGTCCGTGGTTGGATGGCGCACACGTGGTATTCGGTAAGGTGACTGAGGGCATGGATGTGGTTCAGAAGATAGAATCGTACGGTTCGCGTTCGGGTGCCACATCGGCCCCTATCATGATTGACGATTGCGGGGAGCTATGATGCTCGAACCGCTCGTGCAGCTGCTCCTACGCGATGTATCCAAGATGCAGGAAGAACTGCGGCTCTATGAGCGCGAAGCACTCATCTGGAAAACAACCGAAGGCATTTCCAATTCGGCAGGTAACCTGGCGCTGCATGTGGCGGGCAACCTCCAACATTTCATAGGTGCTGTGCTGGGGCAAAGCGGCTACGTGCGCCAGCGCGAGCTCGAATTCTCCAGCAAGGATGTGCCCGTGGAGGAAGTCATCGCAGCATTGGAACGCGCCAAGGAGGCGGTTTCCACTACTATTCAGAAACTGGATCGGGAGGTGCTTTCAGCGCCTTACCCGGTTCCCGTTTTCGGTGATGGAATGACCACCGCATTCTTTCTCATGCATCTACTTACGCACACCAGTTACCACCTGGGGCAGATCAACTACCACCGAAGGTTGGTGCACTGATAGGGTTGCGTTCTAGTTCACGAATACCTTTCTGCTGGTAACGCGGTCCGTGTTCCCCACACGGAACAGGTAGATCCCTGCCGGCCAACCTGCCGTGCTGAGCGTGTGCACATCCGTACTTGCCACGGTCTGCGCCACAACCCTCCCGAAAAGGTCGAACACCTCTACATGGCACCGTTCTGTGATGTTCCGTATCGAGATCGTGTTGTTCCCATGGTCTGACACCAACTGCACCGCATCGGCATCCGGGTCCGCTATCGAAGTCGGTGTTGTGAAAAGCTCACACGTGGCCGTGGAGTTGAGTTCGATCACATCTCCCGGTGTCAGGTCGCGTCCTACAAAGGCGGCAAAGTCGGGTGCGTAGCGTGTGCATCGGAAAACGTTGTGTCCCGTGCCGGCCGGGGTTCCCTGTTCAACCGGAAGCGCGGCTGCAATGGGCGACTGGTACTCCCACACCACTTCTTTCTGGTCGTTTATCTCAAAGAAGCGGCCGGCAGGACCGTTGCAGATCAGCGTGTTGTTGTTGGGCAGCCTTTCGGCACCCGATACACGCACCGCAAAGAACGAAGTGTTCGGAGTACCCTCGTAGGTCCAATCAAGTCCTTCGGGCAGGAAAGGTTCTCCGGCCACCGGGGCCGTGTACTGTCCAAAGGCATCAACGGGCGGGGCTATCACATCCACCGAAGAGTAGGAGAGACCCGATGATCGGTTCTGTCCGTTATTGAAGATCATCAACTTACCGGCATCCGGTCCATCGGTTATCCAACGGGCATCGTGCTGTCCGTAGAACACACGCGTCTGGTCGTCACCTCTTCCGTAGGTCTGTGGGTTTCCCCATCTGTAAAGCAGGTCGCCTCCTTTGCCCGAATTGCCTCCCGTGTGCGATGCAGCCTCAGCCGTGGTGGTGCTGTGGTCGATCACCCAGATCTCGTCAATGCTCCGCAGACTGATCACTATCTGGTCCAGTTCTGCGTTGTGATCTATGGAGTTGGCATGCAGCCAATCGCTGGTAGCGCTTTCGGGGTAATTGATGTCAATGAGTTCTGGATGATCGGCCACCACGCCATAGTTTGCTTTGGCAGGGTCGAAATCCTGTATCAGATGGTCCCACGCGCGCCATTCCCACACCACATCTCCGGTGGTGAGACCGGTTGGAGCTATCTCCACGATCTTCTCGGGCCATAGTGTTGGTGGTACGAAATCGGTGTTCCTACCCGCAGCAATGGCCTCGGCACTGGTGCGTTTCTCCCAGGCTATCATCAGAATGTTCCCATTGGGTAGGTATTCCACATCGTGGTGCTGGCATTCGTTCTGGTTCGAAAGATCGAAATCCCACACCAGGGTCCCATCCCACGAAAAGCGTTGGATCTTACCACCGCTGCCGCCCGAATTGAATCCGGCATTGTTGGCCTGTTGTGTGCGCAGCAGGCTGCCATCTTCCAGCAGGTAGGCAGATAGGGCCGGCCTATCGGTCGATTGCCATTCGTTCACCACCTGTCCGCAATTGTCTATCAGGTAGGTTCGGGTAGAACTCACCGGAGCAAAAAGCGTGTACCCATCAAACGAATCGGCCGTGTTCAGCAGCGTTCCCATGGTCGGGGCCTGGCCGTGTAACAGACAAGGATTGACGGTAAGTACCAGGTACGCTAAGCACAGAAGAAGGGCAATTCGGGTCATTTGTCGGGTCTGTATTCGCGTGTTGGTCCTTGTGTTACAGACTGCGAAATTAACACGGACAGCTACTCCGTATACCTACTCCTGCATGATGCACACGAATAGCCCGCTGTTCCTGTTGTTGTAGATAGTGAAGAGCGAGTTGAACTTCACGTGGGCAACCACATAGTTCAGGTTGGCCGAACGGTATTCCTCCTCAATGGAAGTGATGTCGAGCTGTTTCAGGTCTTCGCGGTCTGTGAACCGAACGTACAGTTTCAATTCGAAATCGGTATCCAACTCAAGCTTGGGCCGTCCGTTGCTCAGCGATTTTTCCAGCTTCTTGTAGGCATACCTGTATTGGTACGTAAGGGCCGAAACGTCAGACAGCACCGCGCTGCCGGTAGGGTAGGAGCCGGCACCTTTCCCGGCCAGGGTCTGACGGTCGCTGTAGGCTCCTTCCACCTCAACCGCGTTGTATTCGTAGTTGATGTTGTACAGAGCCGTTCCCTGATCTACGAACTGTGGGATCACGTAAACCCTCACCGTATCATCGATCTTGGTTGCCTTGGCCACCAGTTTGATGCGCTTGTTGCGTTGCTTTGCAAACTGGATATCATCGAACGAAACATTATTGATGCCCAGGTTCAGGATATCGTCCGGTTGCAATATCACCCCGAACGCATGGATGGTGAGCAGGCATAGCTTGTACTTGCTATCGAAACCGCCCACGTCCAACCACGGGTCGCTTTCGGCAAATCCTGCTTCCTGCGCCAACCCCAGCGCCTCGGTGTAGTCCATGTTCTCCACTTCCATCATGGTAAGGATGTAGTTCGAAGAACCGTTCAGAATGCCTTCCACGTGGTCGAGCAGCTCATTGTCGTAGTATTCCTCCAGGTTTCGGATAATGGGAATGCTACCGCCTGCCGAACCTTCGTAAAGCAGCGCCACGTTGTGCTTCTTCTGCAGGTCGTAGAGCGCGGCAAAATTCTCAGCAAGCATCTTCTTGTTGGCCGTTACCACGTTCACGCCATTGCGCATGGCCTCGCTCACGATCCTGAATGCCTCGTCCGCATCATCGATCAACTCCACCACCACATCCAGGTTATCCCGACTCAGGATATCCGCCTTATCAAAGGTGAAGTAGCTGCTGTCTATCTTCCGTTTCTTGGTCCGGTCCTTCACGCAGATCTTCTCCACGCTGGCTTCCAGTATCTGCGAGTGGTTGAGTACATCGTAAAGTCCTTGCCCTACGCATCCGAAGCCGAATAGCCCGAGTTTTATCTTTTTGTCATTCATGTTCTGATCGATCTATTTTGTGGTTGCGAATTGCGAATTCCTTGCGAATATCACGAACGTCCTTTCTACAACTGTATTCGCACATTCGTCATTCGTAACCTTCTATGTGTTTATAATTCATCAAAGATGTAATCCGCATTCCGTCTTGCCTGATGTTCCCCACCGCCCGCTTCTGCCTTTACCCTTGAAAGTGCACTGCGCACAACCGATGGAGTGGTACCCGACCGTCTCCAATGGATGTTTCGGCAGATCATGGGTTGCGAAGTACGCATTCTGCACCTCTTCTGTAAAGTCAATGATGGGATGGAACTTCAGCAGGTTTCCTTTCTTCTCAAAGATCTTCCGCGATTTCCGCTCGGTGTTCTGAAATCGCATCAATCCAGACATCCAAACCTCGTAGTTCGGTTTGAGCGCATCCAATGGTTCCACCTTATTGATGGAACAGCAGAGGTCGGGGTCCTTGGTCCACGTCTGGTCATCGCGTGTAAATGCATTCTTCCAATCGGCCGGCAGCACATTCTCCAATTGCAGGTTGAGTCTTCTGGTCAGTTCATCGCGGTACTCAATGGTCTCAGCAAAATGATAGGTCGTATCAATGAAGTGGACCTTCTGTTCCGGCCGCAACTTGGCTACCAGATGAAGCAGGATGGCCGCAGAGGTTCCGAACGATGACGTGAACAGCACCTTGTCGAAATCACGGTACACGCTGAGGATGCGGTCTTCTACCGACAGCTGTTCGTACCTGTTATTCAACTCCTGCAAATTCATTTCAAGCCTTCTTCCCTGCGTCATGCTGACCTTGTTTCAGCATCCGAATAGCACTGGGGTTGGTGAGAGAGCCGACAATGAGAGGAAGAACATGACTGGTTTCCATTTGTTTCAATTTTCAGCCTTCGCAAGCAAAGACGATGTCAACTCATTCATTTTCTTCACCTTGTACTCAAAGTCATTTTTCAATGTGGCACGGATAGCTCGTAGATTATTCGCCAGCTCATCAATGTCCTCAGGAATGACCTCCTCAAAAAGCTGCCGCAACCGTTTGGCAAGTGTAGGCGATTTTCCGTTAGTGGAAATGGCAATTTTCAAGTTGCCTTTCGTTACAATGCCGCCCAGATAGAAATCGCACATGTCGGGCGTATCCGCCACGTTGGTCAGAATGCCTTTCTCTTTGGCAATGGCCTTCACTTTTTCGTGTAACGATGGATTGTCGGTTGCCAGTATGAGCA
>JBFHEW010000189.1:0-5680 GCA_041583955.1 Bacteroidia bacterium
GGCAGATTTTCAAAACAGATCAAGCACAGATAATATGAGGGGATTGATATTCACGTGGCTTCTATTGGGAAGCATGACCATGGCCTTCGGTCAGAAAAAAGGCTATCAGATTGATTTCAGTATTGAAGGTTGCCAACCAGGCAAAGTGGTTCTCGCCTACTACTATGGCGACAAACAGTACATCAAGGACAGTACACGTGTAGACGACAAAGGCAAGTTTGTCTTCAAAGGCGATGAAGCCATGAATCAGGGCATCTACATCGTGGTCATGCCACCTGACAACAAGTATTTCGAAATAATTGTGGATGACGACCAGTTCTTCTCGGTCAATTCTGCCTTCGCAACGCCTATCAAATCCATGAAGATCACAGGAAGCGAAGAGAACATCCGTTTCTACAACTACCTGAAGTACCTGAACGAACAGAAGACCAAGAGCGAACCGCTTGCCAAGCAGATGGAACAACTCCAGAAAGCAGACAGCATCGGATTCAGAGACAAGCCGGATTTCAAGAAGCTGCAGGACAGAATGACTGCCATCGATGAGGAAGTGAAGGAGTACAAGAATAAGTTCATTCAGGATTATCCGAAAGCGTTATTGACCAAGGTGTTCCTAACATCCAAGGATCCCGACATACCCGAAGCACCGAAGAACGCGGATGGTAGCGTTGACAGCACGTTTGCATGGCGATACTACAAGGATCACTATTGGGATCTGGTCGATTTCTCTGATGACCGCATCCTCCGTACTCCTGTTTACCACAGTAAATTGGAGAAATTCATGACGAAAACAGTCTATCAGATCCCTGATTCCATCATTAAAGAAGCTACGCTATTGGTTGAAAAGACCAGAAAAAGCAAGGAACTTTTCAAATACACCGTATTCTGGATCACCAGCCATTTCGAAACCTCGAAGCAAATGGGAATGGATGCTGTTTTTGTGCACATGGCCAAGAACTACTACATGACGGGCCAGGCATTCTGGGCCGATTCGACCACCATTGCCAAGATTGGCGAACGTGCTCAGAAGTTGGATTACTCGCTCATCGGTAAGGTTGCTCCCAACCTCATCATGGCCGATACTGCGGGCAAATTTGAAATACTACATGCCATACAGAAGGATTACACCATTGCATACTTCTGGGACCCGGACTGTGGTCATTGCAAAAAGGTAACTCCGAAAGTGAAGGAATTCTACGACACATTCAAAGACGAACTGAGTGTCGAGGTTTATGGCGTGAACACAAACGCGAAAGAACGGGAAGATTGGCTGAAATACATCAAGGAGAACAAACTGGACTGGATAAACGTGGAGGATCCCGAGCAGAAGACGGCCTACAAATATCTCTATGACATCTATTCTACCCCCGTTATCTACCTGTTGGATAAGGACAAGAAGATCATTGCCAAACGTATCGGAGCAGAAGACCTTGAAAACTTCATACGATATCACAAGAAGAAGTCGTCATAGAGTTTAACTTAGCACAAAATTTACAGCATGTTCAATCCTAGGAACCTATTCATTCTATCTCTCATCGTATTGGCAGCAGTGCTGCGCGTTTTCGGAGAACTTCCTTACAATTTCACTCCGGTGGCAGCCATTGCCCTATTCGGTGGGGCCATGTTCAGCAAGCGCATCATCGGCTTCCTTGTCCCATTGGCAATTATGGTCATCTCTGATGTATTCATCGGATTCCATAGCAGCATGTTTGCCGTTTATGCAGCCCTTATTGGCGTTGTGGCCATTGGACAGTTGGTCAGAAAGAATCCGACCATGCTTAGCGCCTTTGCAGGTGCCGTTGCCGGTTCGGTATTGTTCTTTCTGGTAACCAATGCTGCCGCTTGGTTGGTCATCCCAGAATACACAAAAGACCTTTCTGGCCTTATGAACAGCTACCTGGCCGGTGTTCCGTTCTTCAGAGGAACCTTGCTAGGCGACCTGTTCTTCACCGCCATTTTCTTTGGTAGCTACAAGTTGGCCGAATACCGTTTTCCTTCGTTGGTTAAAGCCTAAGGTTTGGTCAAAAATCCGATTGTTGTAACGCTTGTTGCTCTCGCACTGGCGATTGCTGTCAACGTTTATTACTTCGTAACTGGAAATGACCTAACGGTTGTGGTATCCAGAACCCTCTTTGCAGATATGCTGCTGGTTCTCAGTCTGGTGCCGATCTATTTGGCCGTGCTGCTGAAAGGATCGCCTACTGACCTTCCTATGCCGGATAAGATGAAGTACGGCATGAAACCGGTTGCGATGTACACCTTCCTTTTGGCCATTGCCACATTCATTCTCATCAAATTGTTCGGTGACCCGCTCATCGGTGCTCGGATATTCGAGCTCACAGAGTCGTTGACCAAAGCAGTGGAAGAAGGGTTGATAACTGCCGAGCAGAAAGCACAGCAGATCGAGTTGGCCAAACAGATCTATTCACCGGCATCACACGTGCTTATCGTATTGTTGGGAAACCTGTTCATCGGTTTCGTGAGCGCCATTCTGGCCGCTGTGCTTATCAGGAAATAACTATCGCGTTACCTTCTTGGCCAACTTCTCCAGATTGAGGCCATCAAAACTTCCTGAACTCATCATCAACAGGTTCCTGTTCTTCCAGCTCAGATCGAGCAGATACTCCTTCAGCTCTTTCGAATCGGTAATCACCACCAGATCCTTTCTGGCAAAAGCCTTCTTAACCTCTTTCTTGGTAAGAGGCGGCAACTTCTTGTGCTTGAGTGTTTTAGGATTGAAATAAACAATAGCCTCATCTACCTGCTTCATGCTCTTTCGGTACTCCTCTAAGAACTTTAGGTTGAGTGAACTGAAGGTGTGCAACTCCAGGCAGGCAACCAATTGTCGGTCATCGAATTGTTTTTTCACCGCCTCAACAGTGGCCTTCACTTTTGAAGGAGAATGGGCGAAATCCTTGAATACGGCCGACTTCTTGGAAGACCCAAGCAGTTCCAACCGTCTGGATGCTCCTTTGAAATCCTGAATGGCGTTGTAAAAATCCTTCTCGCTTACTCCCAAGCTGGCACACACCAACCTTGCCCCGTTGAGGTTGACAAGATTATGCTCTCCGAACACCTTCAGCGGTATCTTACCTTCATCGGTCAGTAGGTAGGTCACACCATTGTCAATCACATGTGGTGGAATGGAATACGGAAATAGTGAAATGTCATTATCAGAATCCTCTGCCACCTTCTTCACTTCTGCATCGTCTTCGCAGTAAATGAGCTTTCCGTTCTTCTCGATCAGATCTACAAACATGTCGAACTGCTCTACATAATTGTCGAATGTTGGGAACACGTTCACGTGGTCCCAAGCAATGCCGCTTATCAAGGCAATATTGGGCTTGTACAGATGGAATTTCGGTCTGCGGTCAATAGGGCTGCTGAGGTATTCGTCTCCTTCAAGGATCACCACCGGAGCGCTCTCGGTCAATTTCACCATGGTATCAAAGCCTGCCAACTGCGCCCCTACCATATAATCTGCATCAACACCACATTTATTCAACACATGAAGTATCATGGCCGTAATGGTGGTCTTTCCATGACTGCCCCCTATCACAACCCGTGTCTTGTCCTTCGTCTGTTCGTAAATGTATTCGGGGTAAGAGTAGATCTTCAACCCGAGTTCTTGAGCTTTCAACAATTCCGGGTTGTCGGCCCTCGCGTGCATTCCAAGTATGACCGCATCGATGTCTTCTGAGATATTGGCTTCGTTCCACCCCATTTCGTCAGGCAGAAGTCCATGCTTCGCCAATCGGCTCTTTGATGGCTCGAAGACCTCATCGTCAGAACCACTGACCTGATATCCTTTGTGATGCAGGGCTAATGCCAAGTTGTGCATGGCACTACCGCCAATGGCAATGAAATGGACTTTCATTTGAACTTACCGTTTCATAATTGTTAAGCACTGCAAATTAAGTTCCTCGCCCAATGTGGCAATGTTAAATTTCGAAATTGATCATGTGATGTTGAAAAATAGCGCCCTCCATGTATTTGTAGGTGCAGACTGGCAGGGCTTTTCACCAATCACTATCTTGCCCGCAAATCAACAAGCAATGCAATTATACAGTATAGAAACAGGCTATTTCAAGCTAGATGGTGGCGCCATGTTCGGAGTCGTTCCCAAATCGCTTTGGCAACGCACCAACCCTGCAGATGAGAATAACCTGTGCACTTGGGCCATGCGTTGCCTTCTTATTCAAACAGAAGACCGTTTGATATTGATAGACAACGGCATCGGCAACAAGCAGGATGATAAGTTTCTACGCCATTATTACCTCCATGGCAATGACACGCTGGAGAAAAGCCTCGCAAAGCACGGATTCGGTAAGGATGATATTACCGATGTATTCCTCACCCACCTGCACTTTGACCATTGTGGCGGAAGCGTGGTCTGGAACCGCGACCGATCGGGCTACGAAATGAATTTCAAGAACGCCACCTATTGGAGCAACGAACGGCATTGGAAGTGGGCGGTTGAGCCTAACAGAAGGGAAAAGGCCAGTTTTCTGAAAGAGAACATCCTTCCCATACAGGAAAGCGGACAGCTCAAATTCATTGGCGATGAGGGTGTTTGGATTCCCGGCATCGATGTGCTGTTTGCCAATGGTCATACCGATGCGCAAATGATACCTAAGATCCAATACAAGGACAGAACATTGGTTTTCATGGCGGATCTCCTGCCTTCGGTGGGGCATTTTCCCATTCCTTTTGTGATGGGATATGACACACGTCCGTTGCTGACACTGGATGAGAAGGAGAAATTCCTGAACGAGGCCGCTGCAAACGATTACATCCTGATGTTCCAACACGATCCGGTGAATGAATGCTGTTCGGTCATCAATACGGATAAGGGAGTACGCGCAGACCAGTTGTTGAAACTTTCGGACCTCTGAAAAGCCAACCCACAGGCATTACGAACGTTGATAAGTTGCCGACCGGCTGACCTTTATCGTATTCTGTAAGAGGGAGATTTTTTACCTTGGGAACGATGTAAGTCGCATACCGTTGGCTGACAGATCATGAACCGAGCCCTACTACTCCTGCTCATATCACTTTTGCTGACCCTTACAGTCGGAAATGCGTTCTCGCAATGCACAGAACTCATCCCATTGGAAGTGATCAATCCAGGATTTGAAGGCCCTCCCGGGCAACACATCACTCCTGCTCCTTGGAGTACCTGCGGCATTACGCCCGATACGCAACCCGGACAATGGGGTGTTACGCAACCGCCATCTGAAGGAAACTCGTACGTTGGTTTCGTTTACGGCAGCGCCAGTTGGGAAGAAGGAGCATCGCAAGCATTGAGCGGAAGCATGCAGGCCGGTGTTCAATACGACTTCACCATCGATCTTTCTGCCACACCTGCTTCAGGAGGAGGCCTTAACCCCAACAGTTTCTGTTCGCTCAATATCTGGGGTTCGAGTTCGCTTTGCGGCAGAGATCAGTTGATGTGGTCTTCGCCCGTAGTAACCCATTATGGATGGCAGACCTACAACGTAAGCATTACGCCAACGCAGAACTGGACCCATATCTATTTCATCTGCAACTGTGGCCCATTAGGTTATATTCTACTCGACAACATCACCCCACTGCAGGCCAATAATCCGAATGTGTTCATTACAAGTCATGTCGATGGCGATGCGGAAACCTGCGGATTCATGCTCGAAGGAACGATCAATAA
>JBFHEW010000190.1:0-5674 GCA_041583955.1 Bacteroidia bacterium
CGCCTACCACCAGGTCGTCTTCGGTAAGTTTCAGGTCCGAGATGCCGTGGTTGATCTGGGCGTTCTTCAGACTTTCGGTCATATCTACCCGAGAATAGTCGTCACCGAAATTGAAAGGGCGGTTCTCCCCGTCCCGTTCGTCACCGGTTCCTAGTTTGGTGGTCCGGTGGTTTCCGACCCCGCTCTTGCGCAATTTCCCGAAGATCTGCTCCAAGGCATGGTCGCGCAGGGCGGCTTCCATCTTTGCCGTAATGATGTTCTTTCCCGGTCCGTTGCCGTTGTTCCCGTCTTCGGGGTCGATCTCTTCCCGTATGAAACCACGCTTCTTCAGGTCTTCCAGAAAATCCTCGAACGTGTACGCATCATTGAAGATATCGTACTCCCTATCAAGTGTTTTCAACCAATCAAAAGCCTCGTCCACATCTCCGGAGGTGTGGGTTATCAACTCCTTGAAGATGTTGAACACCCGGTCGAACGGAGACACATCCTTGGGATTGTGCTTACTGAAAATGAATCCTTTTCCTGAATTGAACCGGATGCCGTCCATATGAATGGTTTCTGATGTTGGTCTGCCCGTTTGGCAATGACAGCTTTCTAACTGTTCTGAACGCGTTGCTTCACCGCAGCGAACTTACATGGAATAACAGCAATGCGCGGACAATTGTTGTCATTACCATCGTTTCACGGGCTGCCCGGTCTGCAGGGTTAAAGAATTATTGTGAAATTAGCCACTTCAAATTTACAATGCACGCATTGCTTTATCGACCAAGAACATGAGCCATCCGAAATATCCGCACCTGTTTGAACCACTCGACCTGGGTTTCACCACCATCCGAAACAGAACCCTCATGGGCTCCATGCACACCGGACTGGAAGAAGAAAAAGGAGGCTACGAACGCATGGCCGCCTATTTCGGAGAACGCGCGGAAGGTGGCTGCGGATTGATCGTTACGGGAGGGATTGCACCTGACATCCATGGCTGGACCAGCCCGTTTGCCAGCACCCTCACCAACAAGCGCACCGCCAACAAGCACAAGGTCATCACCGAAGCCGTGCACAAGCACGATGGCAAGATATGCCTGCAGATACTGCACACGGGGCGCTATAGCTACAGCCCCATTGCCGTGGCACCATCGGCCATCAAATCGCCCATCTCCCCATTCAAACCGTGGGCGCTGGGTAAAGCCGGAATTGAACGTACCATCAAGCATTTTGTGCGTTGCGCCAAACTGGCCCAGCATGCCAATTACGATGGTGTGGAGATCATGGGTTCTGAGGGATACCTCATCAACCAGTTCATTGCCAAGAAAACGAACAAACGGACGGACGAATGGGGCGGCTCGTACGAGAATCGGATACGTTTCGCGCTGGAGATCGTGCGCAGGACCAGAGAGGCCGTTGGGCCTAACTTCATCATCATTTTCCGCCTTTCCATGCTCGACCTGGTAGAAGGTGGCAGCAGCTGGCCGGAAGTGGTTCAGTTGGCCAAGGAGTTGGAAAAGGCCGGTGTGACCATCATCAATACCGGTATCGGTTGGCACGAGGCGCGGATACCTACCATCGGTACCATGGTGCCGCGCGCAGCCTTTACGTGGGTGACGCGCAAGATGAAGGGCGAAGTGAACATTCCGCTCATCACCACCAACCGCATCAACGACCCGAAAGTGGCAGAGGATATCCTTGCCAGAGGCGATGCCGACATGGTTTCCATGGCACGCCCGTTCCTGGCCGATTCCCATTTGGTGAAGAAAGCAGAAGAAGGCCGCGAAAAAGAGATCAATACCTGCATTGCCTGTAACCAGGCCTGTTTGGACCATGTGTTCCAAAGGAAGATCGTGAGCTGTCTGGTGAACCCACGTGCCTGCCACGAAACAGAATTGAACTACACGCCTACTTCGAGCAAAAAGAGAGTAGCTGTTGTAGGAGCCGGACCGGCAGGTTTGGCAGCCGCCACGGTGGCGGCAGAGCGCGGTCATGAAGTGACCCTGTTCGAAGCAGACAAGGAAATAGGTGGTCAGTTCAACATTGCCAAGCAGATCCCGGGCAAGGAAGAATTCCACGAAACCATCAGGTACTTCAATGCCAAGATCGAAAAACACGGAGTGAACCTGAAATTGAACACACGGGTTGCCGTTTCCGATCTGGAAGGGTTTGACGAAGTGCTGCTCGGAACAGGAATCACACCCCGACTGCCGAAGATCCCGGGCATTGAACACCCCATGGTATTGGGTTACCTGGATGTGCTCCGCGATAAGAAGCCGGTGGGTAAACGCGTGGCCATCATCGGTGCAGGCGGTATCGGTTTCGATGTGGCCGAGTACCTGACCCACGAGGGCGAGCCGACATCCCTCAACCTGGCAGCTTTTCTCGAAGAATGGGGGATCGATGCAAGCAACGAAGCGCGCGGTGGCGTTGAAGGCGTGCAACCGCATCCCGAACCATCACCGAGAGAGGTTTTCCTCTTGCAGCGTAAAGAAACCAAGGTGGGTGCAGGATTGGGTAAAACCACCGGTTGGATCCATCGATTGGCACTGAAGAACAAGAATGTGCAAATGATCAATAACGTGCAGTACGAGAAGATCGATGACAAAGGATTGCATGTGACCATCAAAGGACAGCCGGAACTGCTGGAGGTGGACAACGTGATCATCTGTGCAGGACAATTGAGCAACAATGCCATGTTTGAGCCACTGAAAGCGAAGGGCGTGAATGTACACCTGATAGGCGGTGCCGATCTGGCCTCCGAATTGGATGCCAAACGGGCCATTAACCAAGGAAGCCGATTGGCCGCTACGCTTTAAGGGCATCTGTTGCGCAACATGCCGCTGATGGCATTGACAGCTAACGCGCAGAGGTTGTAACTTGCCGGCCGAAAATATGCTGCATCATCTCAAAACCCATCGTCTGGCATGGCTCATTACGGCCGTGTATGGCACCATATTCTGCCTTATTTCGCTTGTAAACCATTACAACTTCCGAACATTCGGGCTTGATCTTGGCATCTACACGCACGGCATCTACTGCTACTCGCACCTGCAGTTCCACAACTTCACCATGGGTTTGGAGGGAATCGAGATCAACCATCTGGGCAACCATTTCTCGCCCATCATCGCGCTCATCTCCCCCCTGTACCACCTGTTCGGAACGTACACGCTACTTCTGGTTCAGATAGCCGCCATCCTTTTCGGGGGTTGGGGTGTGTACCAATTTGCCAAGGAACGCCTGAAGGGAGTGGAACCCGCGCTGATGATGGTGCTTTTCTTCAGCATCTGGGGCATTTATTCGGCTCTCGGATATGATTTCCACGCCAATGTGGTAGCAGCCATGTTCGTGCCGTGGTTCATCCTGTTCTACGAGCGGGGTGATGTGCGCAGGGCCATTCTGATGTTCGTTCTGGTGATCATCTGTAAGGAGAACATGGCGGTTTGGATGGCAGCCATTGTGGCCGGATTGGCAGTTCGTGACCTTCTTCTCAAGCGGAAAGGGGCCAATTGGCTGCTCACGGGCGGGCTTTTTCTTGCGGCCGTTGCGTACTTCGGTGTGGTGCAAATGGTCATCATGCCGGCATTGAACCCGCACGGTATCTCCAACCATCTTGGTAACTACAGCCACCTGGGCAGCAATCCGAAAGAGGTCATTGAGACCATGCTCACCCAACCGCGCCACATCTTCTACCTGCTGTTCGAAAGTCTGAGAGAGGATCAATACTCGTTCAAACTGAAAACGCAGTTGCATTTCATGGTACTGATGTCGGGCGGTATAGCGCTGATCTACAGGCCGCACTACCTCATCATGCTGGCTCCGATCTACGCCCAGAAGATGCTCTCTTCCAACATGGCCCATTGGGGTATCTACGACCAGTATTCGATCGAATTCGCCCCCATCATCGCCCTCGCATTCACCGAATGGATGCAACACCTGCAACTGAAACAATTGAAATTACCGTTGATGGTTTTCACCATTGCAACGGCCACGGTGTTCAACTGGCACCCTACCGGACCCAACACGGGCTTCTACAGACCATCGCACTACGAGGCCGGGTTGAATGTGAGCGCCATAAACGATATGCTGAATACCATTCCGGACGATGCGATCGTATCGGCTTCGAACGTGTTGGCTCCGCATTTGGCAGGAAGAGACCGCATTTACCTCTATCCGGTGGTGAAAGATGCAGAGTACATCGTATTGCTTACCCAAGGGCGCGACCCCTACCCTTTTCTACCGGCCGACTATCCCGACCATCTGAAGGAGCTACGTGATTCCGGCAAGTACGAGGTTGTTCAGGAAGCCCACGACCTGCTCATTCTCAGGACGAAGGCTGGTCCTTCTCCAGAAACGCCCTGAAATCCTGTGCCGAACGCTGCGGGATCTCTTCCATCGGAACGTGTCCCATGTTCTCGTAGATCAATAACTCCGAGTTGGGGATATCGGCATGGAACCGTGGAGCGGCATCCACATTCACGAGGCGGTCGGTATCGCCCCACATGATGAGCGTAGGGCATTGGATCCGTTTGATCTCGTCCGTGTAGTCGTAGGTTATCTGTTGGCTCTTGCCCATCAACCCTTCGCGGTTCCCTTCTCTGAGCAGTAGGTCGTAATACCGTTGCACCAATTGGTCGGTCACCTTTGATTCGTCATAATACACCACCTTGACCGACTTTCTGATAAGGAATTCGGGCGTGATGTTGGTAAGAACCGGTTTCAGCCACTCCATCTTTTGCATTTTGAAGCTGATGGGCGTAGGCTGATCGCCTCTGGGATAGCCGCTGGCATCAAGAATGGCCAGCTTCTTCACCTTTTCGGGATGCTTTACCGCGTAGCTCCACGCCATGTAACCACCGAACGAATTCCCGGCCATGTGGCAACTATCCACGTTGAGCTTCACCAGCACATCGTCAATGAAACGCAGGTAGCGTTCGCGGGTGTAATCGCCATTCGGTTCCGGACCGGTGATACCGAATCCGGGAAGGTCGAAACTCACCACCCGGTAATACGGTGATAGCGCTTCGGTCCAGCCCTCCCAGGTATGCAACGAGGAGGCCGTGCCATGCAGCAGCACAATGGTTTCGCCCGTATCGCCATCGATGCGGTAGTGCACGTTCATTCCGTCCAACTCAAGGAACTGCGAATTGGGATAGGCATATTTTTCAATGATCTCCTCTACCGGAATATCGGAGCGCCAAGAGGTGGCGATAAAACCCAGTACGAAACCTACCAGGCCGATCAGTATCAATCTTACGGCTGCTTTCATTGCTTCTTCGTTCTTAAATGCTTCGGACCTTCGGGTTCGTAGTTCTGAACCACCGAGCGTATCTCGTCCTTATCGATAACGATGAGCTTCTTCTTGTAGAGGCCCCCGATGGCCTTCTTGAAGAGCTTCTTGCTCATGTGCAGTTCCCGTTCTATGTCTTCGGGTGCGCTCTTGTCCGACAGTTTCAATACGCCTTTGTTGCGGTTGAGCGCATCCAGTATCTTTCTCGAATTGGGTTCAATGCTGGCCACGCCCAAGGGTTCGAGGCTCACATCGATCTTCCCGTCTTCGCGTATCTGTTTGATGTAGCCTTTGGTAAGATCTCCGATCTCGATGGGTCTGAACACCTCGTTGTGATATACCAATCCGCCATGCTTCTGGTTTATCATCACCTGAAAACCGAGCTCGGTCTCGTTGTAGACC
>JBFHEW010000191.1:0-5660 GCA_041583955.1 Bacteroidia bacterium
AACTGCGCTGAAAAGTGAAATTGATAAGGTTGCTAGTAATAGTTTTTTCATGAATAATAGGGTTTAGTTTGGTGGCCTAAAGTAATTATTTCCATTGCGTATTACCGCCAAATCAGTCAAACTAATGAGCTTGTTCTGATTCCGGCCTCAGATTGATGTAAGACCAAAACGCCAAGATGTTTCTGTCAAGGTCAGATCTACTCCGTCATGTGTAGCCTGCCAGACTGCACCAACTTCCCATCTGTGGATGTCAGTTGCCAAACATATGCTCCGGCAGCAAGCGAGTTCAGATCCAATCGGTTTCGTGAAGTGGTTAGCTGTTCGTCCATCATCTTTCGGCCGAGCATGTTGTATATGGATATGGTGGCATTTCCGATTACTCCCACATCAACGAACACCTCACTTACCGCTGGATTCGGATAAATTTTCACGTGGTTTTCTGACAACTCATTCGAGCCAACTGTCATACTCTGGTAATCGAGCTCATCAAAGTAGACTGTACTTCCATTGCGTGGATTGTTCGGGTCGCTGGCAAAGAGGTTGATCTGCAGAAGTGTAGGGGTGTCCTGACTGAAGTAATCAACCGCTACAGTGAATTGGGTCCACTCACTCACAGTGGCGGTTCCTTCGAAGATGGCTGCACCAATTGTGTCTCCTGAGATTTCGTTGATGAGCACTGCTATCATGGAATACGTGTCGTTGTTTACAGGAGTAGCCTTGTACCATCCCGTAAAAGCGGTTGGTCTTTCGGTGAAAGGGACACCACCCGATACGCTCTGACTCTGAATGTTGATAGTTCCGTTACTAACCAGACCTGGCACCGTTTGAAAAATGGGAAATCCGAGTTGTCCGGTCTGAATTTTGAGCGCTGAAGATCCGGCATAAGGGTCAGCGGTTTCTCGCTGGGCCGTGCACAGACCTAAAACGGAAGTAGACCCGTTCACCGTACTCCAACCGGCAGGCTCTCCGCAATTTCCAGAGCTCCAGTTTTCAAAACCGCCTTCCGGAATTTGACTCCAGACCGATACTGACGATGCTATCAGCATTGAAAAAGTAAGTAAATGGTGCTTCATGTTGCTGCTGTTTTGTGCCATCGAATTTTATTCGACTGTCAACAGCAATGGCGCTGAAATGTTTGCCGTATCCGGTCAGAATTTCAACGTAAGCATGGTCATGAAGTTGAAACCCGCCTGCGGATAGTAGTAGTTCTCGGTAGTCTGTTCGCCACCATAGATGTATGAGAACGTGTAGCCGTTCGATTCATAGAGTTGATTGAAAATGTTGTTCAATTGAACACCAAGGCCGATTTCGCGGAAGAACTTCCACTCAATACTGTATTGAAGTCTTACTTGCCCAAGAACATAATCTCCCAACATCCGGTCGCGGTTCGATGTATTGTCAAGAAACTGTTCACCAACATATTTGGTGATGAATGAACCTCGCAGATTCTTTATCGGCTCGTAGGTCAAGTTTGCAGTGGCAATGTAGTTGGGAGAAAAGCTGATGTCAGTCAAACCATGATGAATGGCCACTTGTCCGCCATTGTCATAATCATCAATGAATTCAGTGAAGTCCCAGATCTTGTTTTGGCTCCAAGTGAAGTTCCCTGACAGATTCAGGTTCTTCAAAATGTTCACGCTCCACATCAGTTCTACACCGTAGCGGTCGCTCCAATCAACATTCTCGCGGATGTAAGCCCCAACGTCATTTACGCGACCACTCAGTACCAATTGATTCTGGTAGATCATCCAAAAGGCATTGATGCCAACGGAATAGATGCGTGATTTCCGCTCATAGCCCAATTCCCAATCATACAACGTTTCGTGCTGCGGGCGCGAAACTTGGGTGGCATCAACGATATCGACCCTGGCAGGCTCGCGATTGCCTATTGCCAATGAAGTGTAGAATCTATTCCTGTCGTTCAATTCGTAGTTGACGCCCACTTTCGGATTGAAGAACAGCCAGTTGAGTTTCTGATCTGTAAGGGATACTCGGCCGAAAAGGTCGGCTTCGGGTCCTTCAAAACGATATTCGATGGAGCGAACCTGGAGGTCTGCGAACAGACTCAATTTCCTGTGCGCTTGATAATTGACCCTCAGATACGAACTGATGTCTGTTTTCTGAGCATCATCGAAATAGTATCGTTTTTGTATGCCTTCGTATTCGGTGAATTGAGTTTGGATGACTTCACCGTAATGATCTCCAACGTAGTTGTTCCAACCGCCACCTAGCGTCATGTTCAGCTTGTTTCCGATGTAGTTAACGGCATATGTGACGCCATAGAAGTGATTGTCCAACCAACGTCTTCTTACCATGTCAGAAGTGGTAAAGGTTGAATCCCCTACCACCACGTTCTCCAAACCGTAGTCCTCAAACGAATCCTGGTCTCTGAACTGTTCAAAGTACCCCTTGCCACGTGTATAGTGACCGTTGATGTTGAAGTTCCAATGTCGGTCAAATTCGTGGGCGATGATCAATTGGTAGTGATCCTGTCCATAGTCGTCAACCTCGTTCTCGTAAGTGTAATAATTATAAGTACGGTCCGACTCCAATAGGTTTTCCGGAACGCCCCACCATGCCTGATAGGTGCGTTCTCTACCACCGAGCACATTGAATCGTACCATGGTTTTTTTTCCGTGGTAGGCTGCTGATGCGTACCACGACCAAAGACTGGAAGTAGCTCTGTCCACATAACCATCCGAAGAAATACGACTGAATCTGGCGTCTATTGTGAACTTGTTGGCAATGAGTCCAGAACCGGCTTTTACGGTATGTCGCCATGTATTGAAAGAGCCGTAACCATTCATCAGTTCCACGTACCATTTTTTGCGGAAAGTGTTGGTCTGCATGTTGATGCTTGCTCCGAAAGCTGCTGCACCGTTGCTGCTTGTGCCAACTCCACGCTGCACCTGAATGTTGTCAAGGCTTGATGCAAGATCGGGCATGTTGACCCAGAAAACGCCATGTGATTCTGAATCGTTGATAGGAATACCGTTCAACGTCACGTTGATCCTGGTAGGGTCTGTTCCGCGGATACGGATGCCTGTATAACCCACACCAGCCCCTGCATCGGAAGTGGAGACCACACTCGGTTCCAATTCCAAGAGTACTGGAATGTCCTGACCGAAGTTTCTCCTTTCAATGGTTTCCAGGTCAACATCGGTGTAGGCTGTGGCCGTGTTCCTGTTGGCGCGGGTTGCACTCACCACAACTGCGTCTTTTTCGTACACTGTTGGCGTGAGATAGATCCTGTGTTGCTCGTCTTGATCACTCACAACAGCCAATTCCTGTTCATTGAACCCGATGAAGCTGAAATTGAGCTTTACGGAATCCTTCCTGCCAAATCGGATGTCAAATCTTCCTTCAGCATCAGTATGCGTACCGCTATACGTTCCTACAACAGTCACATTCACGCCCGGAATGGCCGTGCTGTCTGTTGCTGAGAAAACGTTTCCTGAAATGGTTTGAGCCTGCATTTGTGAAGCGCACAGGCATAGCGCTACAATCGATAGTTTGTTCTTCATCTCCTTACGCCAGCATTACCTGGATCAAGTTATGGGGTATGATCTCAGCCCGATTTTCGGACACCCCCGACTAGCGGCAAATGTAAATGGAAAAATCTTTTGCCTATCTCAAACTCACATAAATAAAATATGCCGCGAAACCGGACAGGAAAATGATTCCTGCATAACTCAGTACTTTTAGCCATAGGGCCGGTTGGTGTTCGGGGTTCACCGATTTCCCCGTTACCAGTCTGAAGTTGACAACGGCAATAAGTGGAGCAATGAGGAAGCTGATGGTTGTTGCCAGGTCCACCAATGTTTTGATATGGTTGCCTAGAAAGAAGATCACCAGAAAAGCCCCAAGACCGATCACCGCCAACGACAGATTGTATGACCGTAATGAATTGCCCCCGCCTTTTTTAGAAACGAATAGCAGTTCGATGGTGCGTTCAAAGCTTCGCGCAAAACCGTCAAACACAGCAATGCATGTTCCGAACATGATACTGAAAGCTGCCGTTGCAATAAGCGCGTAGCTCCAATCTCCAATGTAATTGGTGTAAAGACCTACAACGGCATGCGCAAATGCCCCGCTACTGTCTGGTAATTCGGTGCCGGTACCGTACAACATGTATGCACCCAAAGTGACGAAGCATAACGATAGCAATGCCGAAACAAGGTAGCCAAGATTGAAATCAGCCAAGGTCTCCTTCATGGTTGGTTTATAACCGGTCTGTTTGATGCGTTCCAAGGTCCACAGACTGTTCCATGCACTGAGGTCGACCGCGGTCGGCATCCAACCCATCAAAGCAATGATGAAAAGGACGCTTTTCTCATCCCATATACTAGGTGCCATGAAATCGGGTAGTTGCTGTTCGGGGCCTTTCCCCAAGGCAAGGAAGAATGCAAAAACGGTAGAAACCAACAGCACGGAGCCGATGACTTTCGTAAGTCGATCGAGCATCCTATAATGACCGCTTATCAGAATTGAAACACAGAAACCGAACAGACCTATTGTAGCATAGATGCCCCATGAAGTTATTCCGAACAGATTCTGCATGAAACCTGAAGTGACGGCACCCACCGCGGCCGTCACGAACAGCATACTGATGATGGTAATGGTAAAATACAGCCACAGCATCCAGTTCCCAATGCGTTTGTAACCATCGATGAGACTTTCACCGGTTGCATTGGCGTATCGGCTTCCGAACTCAAAGAATGGGTATTTGAAAAGATTGGCCGCAATAATGAATCCTACCAAGGCGAACCCGAAATCAGCTCCCGCCCGGGTGCTTTGCACCAAGTGAGAAACGCCAATGGCCGTGCTTGCAAACAGAATGCCCGGGCCGAGCGTTTTCAGGAAATTGAGTGCCCTACCTGATTTCATTCAGAACATGATAAGAACAGATATGTAAATAAGTGCGCCAACCACCATCAATGCTAGGGTGTACGGAAGGATTTCCTTTGCTTTCAGTCCGGTTATTCCAAGAAGAGGGAGCGCCCAGAACGGCTGTAGCATATTTGTAAGTTGGTCTCCATAGGCCAAGGCCATGATGCTTTTAGGAAGACTGACACCCAATTCTGATGCTGCCTGAACAATGATGGGGCCTTGAACACCCCATTGTCCTCCGCCACTGGGAACGAATACGTTGACAATGCCAGCACTCATAAGGGTGAATATCGGGAATGTCGTGGCATTCGAAACGTTGACAAACCAGTCTGAGAAAAGCTGTACAAGGCCAGAGCTATTCATTATTCCCATGATGCCGAAATACAACGGGAATTGAATGAGGATACCGGAAGCACCACCAATGGCTTCGTCTATCCCTTTCAAGAATCGATGAATGCTTCGATGCAGTGATAGGCAAAGCCCCAAGAGCAGGAGATTGATGTAGTTAGGCGTGATGAACGCGAATCCTTCTGCATTCCATGCATCTAAAGCAAGGTAAACGCAATAAAGGATGGCGATGGCACCGATGATGAATCCGAAATAGTTGGAGTGGTCTAATTTTTCAGCACCCGAAATGTCGATGGTTTTCAGGTTCATTTCTGGTTTTTTCAATGGCAGGTATGCTCCTCCTTTTGATTGTTTTCCGATGAAATACATGAACACCGGTAACAATAGTAGTACAGCAACTGTAGCCGTGATATTCATTGGGC
>JBFHEW010000192.1:0-5653 GCA_041583955.1 Bacteroidia bacterium
ATCCAGACCGGCACGATCATCAGAGCCGCCATAAGGATGGGGCCAAGGATGGTCATTACGATGAACGACTTCTTGCGAACGCGGGTCAGGTATTCCCGTTGTATGATAAGTCCGATCTTGTTCATGACTTCACGTGTTCCTTATTGTATCTCTCCACAGCCTGTATGAATATGTCGTTCATGCTTGGTATCACTTCATGGAAACCTCGTACCTCAACAGTTCTCATGATATTGCCAAGAAGTTGGTTTGTTGTGGCACCATTCAAAAGTCTTACAGTGGCATCCATATGGTCGCCTTCGGGCCCGTGATCGATGAGTTCGCCATATGTGCCCAGAGATGCGCTCAACTGCATCATAGAACCCTGAAAATCAATATTGTATGTCTTGGTACGGAAGCGGTTCCTAACCTCTTTCACGTCTCCTTCCAGGATCACTTTGGAGTTGTTGATAAGCGCAATATGATCGCATAACTCCTCAACAGATGCCATATTATGTGTAGAGAAGATGATGGTGGTTCCCTTTTTCTTCAGCTCCAATATCTCTGCTTTTATCAGATTGGTATTGATAGGGTCAAAACCACTGAATGGCTCATCGAGTATGAGCAGCTTGGGCTCGTGCAGTACCGTTACAATGAACTGCACTTTTTGCGCCATTCCTTTGGACAGCTCTTCTACCTTTTTATTCCACCACGCCTGAATACCGAACTTCTCGAACCAATACTTAAGTCGCTCCAAAGCGACCTTCTTGCTCAATCCTTTGAGTTGACACAGATACAAGGCCTGCTCACCCACCTTCATTTTCTTGTACAGACCGCGCTCTTCGGGCAGATAACCGATGAGTCCGAGGTGTTTCTCTTCGAGGCGTTGACCATCGAACCAAAGCTGCCCCGTATCAGGACCGGTTATCTGGTTAATGATGCGGATGAACGTGGTTTTACCCGCTCCGTTCGGTCCTAAAAGGCCGAAAATAGAACCTGTAGGAACGGTGATGCTGATGTTTTCGATGGCTACATGGCCCGCATAGGCCTTGCTCACATTCTCGGCTCGGAATATCGGTTGGCTCAAGGTGTCAGGTTACGGAGTTATTGTAGGTGCTATCAATTGTGAAAGTAGTCTTTCATCTTGTCGAAGAAGCTTTTTTCACCTTTTCCTGGATCGGGTCTGAAATTCTCAGAATCCTTCAGTTTTTCCAAGGTCGATTTTTCTTCTCTCGACAGCTTTTTCGGAATCCACACATTGGTGTGCACCAGTATATCTCCTTTTCTGCCGTAATCGAGATCAGGCAGCCCTTTTCCGCGCAACCGAAGCAGTTTTCCGCTCTGGGTACCTGGCTCTACTTTTATGCGGGCCTTTCCTTCAATGGTAGGCACTTCTGCAGATGTTCCCAACGCAGCATCAATGAAGCTGATATAGAGTTCGTAGTGCAGGTCGGTGCCATCGCGCTTCAGTTCTGGATGTTCCTCTTCTTCCACAAGAACAATCAGGTCGCCTGGCACGCCTCCACGGGCAGCTGCGTTTCCTTTTCCTCTTACCGAAAGTTGCATGTCGTTTCCAACGCCAGCAGGGATCTTCACTTCAATCACCTCCTCGCCTTTCACAATGCCGTCTCCGTAGCAATTGGTGCATTTATGTTCGATGGTCTGGCCTTGCCCGCTGCACGATGGGCAGGTCGAGGACGTTTGCATCTGACCGAGCGGGGTGTTCATTACACGTGTCACCTGCCCTCTACCTCCACAGGTATGACAGGTTTTCATGCTTCCGCCCTCGGCACCAGAGCCGCTGCATTTGGTGCAACTGACGTACTTGTTGACCTTCAGCTTCTTTGTGACACCGTTGGCCACTTCTTCCAGATTGAGTTTCACCCTGACACGGAGGTTGGAACCTTTGTTGACACGGGTTCTCCGACCACCGCCTCCGAAGCCACCTCCGAAGCCGCCTCCACCGAAGATATCTCCGAACTGACTGAAGATGTCGTCCATGCTCATGCCGCCTCCGAAGCCGCCTCCGCCAAAGCCTCCGGCCCCGCCCATTCCGGCATGACCGAACTGATCGTAGCGCGCCTTCTTATCGGCATTGCTGAGCACTTCATAGGCTTCTGCCGCCTCCTTGAATTTGGATTCCGCAGTCGCATCGTCCGGATTCTTGTCAGGATGATATTTCACGGCCATCTTGCGATAGGCCTTTTTTATCTCAGCAGCATCGGCATTCCTGCCAACGCCCAGTACTTCGTAATAATCTCTTTTTGCCATGCTTACGTTCTTACGATCCTACAACCACTTTTGCAAATCGTATCACTTTGTCGTTGAGGTAATATCCTTTTTCCAATTCATCTACCACCTTTCCCTTCATGTCTTCGGTAGGGGCAGGGAATTGCGTGATCGCCTCATGTAGCTCCGAATCGAAAATCTCTCCTTTGCTTTCCATTGGTTTCAGGCCTTTATTCCCCAATTCCTTAACCAATTTGTGATAAATGAGTTCAACGCCTTCCTTCACGCTCGGCACATCGGTGGCTGTCTCCATGTTGGCTCGGGCGCGCTCAAAGTCATCGATTATCGGAAGCAGTATCTTGAAAACATCCTCTCCGCCTGATTTCAACAGGTCTATGCGCTCTTTTGCGGTACGCTTTCTGAAATTGTCAAATTCCGAGTACAACCTGAGGTATTTGTCATTCAACTGATCGTACTGTTGTTGAAGTTCCTCAAGCGGGTCCTTCTCTGGTTCGTTCTCCACTGGTTGTTGATCGTTAGTAGTGTCTTCAGAATTTGCTTCGGCAGCCTTCACTTCTTCGTTCTCCATCTCGGCTGCTTCGGTTTGTTTCTTATTACTCATAGGTTAAAATTTGTTCAACCGCTGTTATCAAATAATCTGCCTCAACGGAACTTTGGACAAATTGGCAGACTATGGCTGTTTCTTTGCGGTTGCAAAAGTAAAAAAGGCAGGGTGTCACCCTGCCTTTCATTCCATTATGTCTACAATCGGTTACTTGACCAGTTTCTGCAACTCTGCATGGAGGTTCGCTCCACGTAGATTCTTGGCAATGATGACGCCATTCTCATCCAAAAGGAAGTTGCCGGGAATGGAGCGTACGCCATAAGTGGCAGCACCAGCACTGTTCCAACCTCCGAGGTCGCTAACGTTGGTCCAATTCAATCCATCCTGTTTGATGGCTGCTACCCAAGCATCCTGGCTCTTATCCAACGAAACGCCATAGATCTCAAATCCTTTGGCAGATCTGAAACTGGCATCCTTGAACTTGTTGTAAGCAGCTACCACATTCGGATTTTCGATACGGCATGGTCTGCACCACGAAGCCCAAAAATCGATCAACACCACTTTTCCGCGAAGCGAAGCAAGGCTTACTTCCTTTCCGTCCGGGTTTTTGAACTTGAGGTCTGGCGCCACATCGCCAATGTTCAATCCTACCTTCTTATCCTGAGTTTCGGTTCTGGTACCATCTCCACCCCACGCAAACGTAGTTTGACCAATGAACAGTAATCCGAAAGCAACAATAAATCCTATCTTTTTCATGTGTGAATTTTAATCAAAATTATCAGTAACAGCTCCATCACCTGTGCCCTAGGAACCAACAACCATACCGATCACAACCGCTTGATGTTTGCGCCTATGGCATTCAATCGGGTATCGATGTTCTGGTAACCACGGTCGATCTGCTCGATATTGTGAATCAGGCTTTTTCCGTCAGCAGAAAGGGCCGCTATCAACAGAGAAACCCCAGCACGGATATCCGGACTCGTCATTTGAATACCGCGTAGTTCAACCTGATGATCCAAGCCGATGACTGTGGCCCGATGTGGGTCGCACAGAATGATCTTGGCCCCCATATCTATCAATTTATCTACGAAGAACAATCGGCTTTCGAACATTTTCTGATGAATGAGCACACTTCCTCTGGCCTGTGTGGCCACTACCAGAACTATACTCAGGAGGTCCGGGGTAAATCCTGGCCAAGGAGCATCAGCAATGGTAAGAATGGATCCATCGATGAATGATTCAATCTCGTAATGCTCCTGCGATGGAATGTACAGGTCGTCTCCTTTCAGTTCCATCTGAATTCCGAGTTTTCGGAAAACGGAAGGAATGATGCCTAGATCGGGATAACTCACATCTTTAATGGTGATCTCGGAACCGGTCATGGCGGCCAAACCGATGAAAGAGCCTATCTCGATCATATCAGGAAGGCAGCGATGTTCCGTACCTCCCAGCGAATCAACTCCATCAACTATAAGCAGATTGGAACCGATGCCAGAGATCTTGGCGCCCATGCGGTTAAGCATTTTGCAGAGTTGTTGCAGGTATGGTTCGCACGCTGCATTGTAGATGGTGGTTCGTCCTTTAGCAAGTACAGCAGCCATTACAACGTTGGCGGTTCCGGTGACCGAAGCTTCATCGAGCAACATGTAGCAGCCTTGCAAATTGCTGGCTTCCACCTTGTAGAACTGTTGGTCTGCATTGTACTCGAACTTGGCCCCTAGCTTCTGAAAACCGATGAAGTGAGTATCCAACCTTCGTCTGCCTATCTTATCTCCTCCCGGTTGCGGGATATATCCCTTACCGTAACGGCCCAACATGGGACCAACGATCATGATGGAACCGCGAAGTCCTCCTCCCTTTTTCTTGTAATCATCAGAATACAGATGTTCAAGATTGACGTCATCTGCCTGGAACTCATACGTATCCTCGGCCAGTTGATTGACCTTGACACCGAGATCGCGAAGAAGCTCAATGAGTTTGTTCACATCCCGAATGTTGGGAATGTTGGAAATGGTAACCTTTTCGGGCGTCAGAAGGACCGCACAAAGAATCTGTAATGCTTCATTCTTGGCCCCTTGAGGAACCAATTCTCCTTTCAGTTTGTTTCCGCCAATGATCTCGAATGATGCCATGCTCAGTTTCTGGAATTTCTTCTACCGCTGTTGTTCTTTTTACGCTTTCCGGAACGACCGCCTTTTCTTTGTCGCCCTTGGTTGCTGCTTGCCTGCTGGGTTGTATCTATCAGGTCGCGTGAGTGAGCCAACTCCGTATCGTCCGGAAGATTGATCCTGCCTCCCGACATATCTCTCAGGTTCTTGAAAATGACACGGTTTTCCACCGTATCACGATTCCAGTTGAGGTAGGCCCGCTTCATGATATTGGCCACACCAACACCCATTTTCAGCCGCTCTTCTTCATTCTCCTCTGCTGCCACGGTCTTGATCATCTGTTCCACGATCCGCCCATAATGACGGAACGCTATCTCGTTCTCAGGATACGGTATCTTATCCGGTCCCGTCTCAAAATCTTCTCGTAGCGGTTTTGGGAATGGCGAATCAACGTCAAAATCGAAACCGGAGATGATGAACATATGGTCCCACAGCTTATGCGTGAGGTCTTCGTTGGCCTTCAAGTATGGATTTACCTGTCCCATTACCTTGATGATGGAGTTGGCCGCCTTGTTCCGCTCGCTCTTGTCGGCAAGGGTCTTAGCGTACTCTATCATTTTCTGGATGTTACGTCCATACTCAGGAATCTGCATTTCCTCGCGGGCCGTGTTGTATTCTATGTCTAAACTCATCTGGTATCTGTAATCGGTCACAAAATAAAGAAAGTAGTTACCAAAAATGCGAAAGCCCCTCGAAAGGGGCTTCCATTGCAAAA
>JBFHEW010000193.1:0-5642 GCA_041583955.1 Bacteroidia bacterium
TCAAGTACACGACTTCAACACGATCACCTGCTATCCTTCTTTGAGCAATGGAAAGGCGATTCATTTCAGGTTGATGACGTTTGCCTGATAGGTTTCAAGTGTTGAGACGCTATTTTTACAGAAACCGCATCAGCATGTCTCAACAGAAAAAAGGCCGCGTTACAGGAATCGGTGGCATCTTTTTTAAAAGCAAGGATCCTGAACAGCAACGTAATTGGTACAACAGAAATCTTGGTCTGGTGACCAATGAATACGGCTCTCTCTTTGAATTCCGCGAAGGGGCCGACCCGGAAAAGACCGGCTATTTACAGTGGAGTCCGTTCGGGGAGAACACAACCTACTTTGAGCCTTCTGAGCGGGAATTCATGATAAACTACCGCGTGGTGCATATTGAAGCGCTGGTAGAACAACTCAGATCGGATGGAGTGACCATATGCGATTCCATTGAGGAATTCGAATACGGGAAATTCGTTCACATTCTCGATCCAGAGGGAAATAAGATAGAGCTGTGGGAACCGATAGACAGCTGTTTTCAGAAGCTGTATGAAGGGAATACGACCAAGTGACCATTCGGAGAGGGCTATCGGAACTGCTTTTCAGAAAAAAAGGCGAAAGCCCGATCTGTTTCAGATATACCCATTGCACGAATAGGATCGATCAGTAACTTGGTGGTATGCAAAGGCTGAAGATCCAATTGTTTGCGCTCGCCCTCGGGCTCTTTGCCTATAGAACAGACGCACCGCCAGATGCTGAGCCGTCCCTCTCCACCTCCACTACATTGGAAGTACTGAGCAGCCAGCAGACGGGCATCACCTTTGCCAACATGGTCAAAGAGAGCCCCGAATTCAACTACTTTTCCTACACCTATGCGTACCACGGAGGTGGCGTAGCGGTGGGCGACATCAATTCGGATGGTTTACCCGACATCTACTTCACCGCAAACCAGCTTCCGAACAAGCTTTACCTGAACAAAGGAGGGCTGCAATTTGAAGACATCACCGAACGTGCTGGTGTTGGAGGTAGACCAGGATGGACCACTGGGGTCACCATGGCCGATGTGAATGCAGATGGCCTGTTGGACATTTACGTATGCATGAGCGGAATGAGTCCTGACCCGACAACGAGAGAGAACCTGCTTTACATCAACAACGGAGACAACACCTTTTCTGAACGCGCCAAGGAATTCGGCATTGCAAACAACGGGCACAGCACCATGGCGTATTTCGTGGATCTTGACAATGATGCGGATCTTGACCTGTATGTGGTCAACCATCGGGTTGATTGGTCCATGAACACGAAAGTCATCGTAGACCCTCGGTTCGTTCCAAACGAATTTGAAACCGACAGGCTCTACATCAACAACGGCAACAAAGGATTTGTGGATGTAACTACGCGTTCAGGGATCCTGAACAAGGCATGGGGATTGAGCGCTTCCATTGGCGATTTCAATCAGGATGGATACAATGACATTTATGTGGCCAACGACTTCCTCGAGCCCGATTTCCTCTACATCAACCTCAAAAATGGCACGTTCAAAGAACGCAATACGCAGTTTACGCGGCATATTTCCTTCTACGGTATGGGTAGCGATTGGGCCGATTTCAACAACGATGCCCTGCCCGACCTGTGTGTGCTTGACATGACCCCTCCAGACCACAAACGGTCAAAACAGAACATGGCATCCATGCGACCCGACCAATTTTTCAGAATGGTTGAGGTAGGGTGGCACTACCAGTACATGACCAATACCTTGCAGTTGAACAATGGCAATGGATCGTTCTCTGAAATTGCCCATTTGGCAGGCATTGACCGTACCGATTGGAGTTGGGCACCGCTGTTCGTAGACCTGGACAATGACGGACTGAAAGACCTCTTTGTGACCAACGGTATAAAGCGGGATGTGACAAATAACGATTTCAAACTACAGGTTAAAAAGGTGGTTGCAGAAAAGGGTAACAGGCTCGATTTTGACGAGATCATGAACATGATACCGCAGACCAGAACAGATAATCTGGTCTTCCGGAACAATGGCGACCTCCATTTTGACCGCGCCAACGAACAATGGGGACTTACGCACAGTGCGCTTTCGTCCGGTTTGGCCTATGCCGATCTTGATGGAGACGGTGACATGGATCTGATAACCAATAACCTCGACTCGGAGGCGAGTATCATCAAGAACACGTGTAACGACAACGGACGCAGCAATTACCTACAGATCGAACTGAAAGGCGATGACCGGAATCCGTTTGCCATAGGCTCTCAGGCAACGCTGTACACCGATAAAGGACTGCAGCACCTGCAACTCTTGCACGGACGGGGATTTCAATCATCGGTAGAACCCTTACTTCACTTCGGATTGGGCAATAGCGAACCTGACAGACTGGTCATTGAATGGTTTGATGGAACCACTTCTGAACTGCGAGACCTAGGCAAGAATCAGCGTATCATCATACGCAAGAAGGACACTGAAAGCCGAACCATCCAGAAAAAGGTGGTACCCACCATGTGGCAAGCGTCTGCCACTGCCGTTGGAGTGGATCATACCCATATCGAAAACGATTTCAACGATTTCAAAACCGAAATACTCCTTCCCCATCGGCAGTCAGAACATGGTCCTGGCAGCGCGGTAGCAGATGTGAACAACGATGGGCTTGACGATCTGTTCGTGGGAAGCTCTCACGGGCACTCCTCTACCCTTTTTCTTCAGAATGCCTCGGGTAAATTCATTGGATCAACATCGCAACCTTGGAGTAGAAACAAGGATTCTGAAGACATTGGCGCCCACTTCTTTGATGTGGATGGAGATGGCGACCAGGATCTTTACGTTGCGGCAGGAAGCACAGAATTCCCAGAAGGAGACGCGCGTTACCGCGACCGATTGTATCTCAATGATGGTAAGGGGAACTTCACAGAAGCGGTGAATGCGCTTCCAGGTTTCACCACCAGCACAAAAGCGATTGCATCTGCCGATATTGACGGTGATGGCGACCTTGATCTGTTCGTAGGAGGAAGAAACGTTCCGGGCGCTTACCCCAGATCGCCCAAGAGTCATTTGCTGATGAATAATGGCGGCATATTCTCGGACGAGACTGAAAAATGGAATGCTGAACTGGAAACTGCAGGCTTGGTGACAGACGCCCTTTTTGCTGACATTACCGGAGACGGCAAACCCGATCTGATCCTATGCGCAGAGTGGTCGCCTATCCGATTCTTTGAGAATGGAAACAATCGATTTGTTGAAATCACAGAAAAAGTGAGTGATCCGGAAACCAAGGGTTGGTGGTATCATTTGAATGTGGCCGATCTTGACAACGATGGTGACCTGGATCTGGTTGCCGGGAACCTCGGGCTCAATAACAAATTCCATCCAAGCAAGGAAAAACCACTGGAGATCTACATGAACGATTTTGACGGAAACGGCACAAACGATATCGTTCTTGCCAAGAACAGCAGCCATGGCCGATTGCCCGTGAGAGGCAAGGAATGCTCTTCGGATCAGATGCCATTCATCAACGATAAGTTCCCAACGTTCTCCCAATTTGCAAATGCCGACCTGAATTCGATCTACGGAGCTGAACAGCTCGCAGATGCCTACCATCTTCAAGCAACCGAATTTGCAAGCATGCTGCTGGTGAATGAAGATGGCAGATTCCGATACGTACCATTACCGACCACGGCACAGACCGCACCCATTAACGGAACTGTTCTGAAGGATGTGAACCATGACGGACACATCGACATCATTGCCGTTGGCAACATGCATGGTGCAGAAGTGGAAACCACACGCTACGATGCCGGGGTTGGAACCGTTTTACTGGGAGACGGTAAAATGAATTTCAGCACACTACCATTGAGCCGGACCGGATTCTTCGCACCGCACAACGCAAGGTCTGTTTCAGCGGTTAGACTGAAAAACGGGAACATGGGTATGCTGATCATCAATAACGCTGGCCCTGTTCAACTATATACGTCCGTTAGCGATTCTAAAGGGCAGCAATAAGCTCTTTCATTATCAACGTCATCTTGGGCTCCGCTTTTGCGGCCACATTGATGACATCTTCGTGCGTCACCTTCACTATCTTCCCTGGAACGCCAAGGTCCGTAATGATGGAAACGGCAAAGCAGCGCATGCCGCCATGTCGGCCAGCGATCACCTCCGGAACGGTTGACATTCCCACAGTATCGGCACCGATGTTGCGCACATACATGTACTCTGCAGGTGTTTCGAGGCACGGACCGCTCAGTCCGGCATAAATACCTTCCTGCACTTTGATTCCATGCGATGCTGCTATTTGCTTTGCTTTGGCAATGAGTTCCTTGTCATAGGCATCACTCATGTCCGGAAAACGTGGTCCCAGTTCTGGATAGTTCTTTCCCATCAACGGGTTTGTTGGGAAAAGATTGATGTGATCGTTCAGGATCATCAGGTCTCCGATCTCATAATCAGGGTTCACACCACCGCTGGCATTTGAAACCACCAGATCATTCATTCCCATGGCCTTCATGACACGCACCGGAAAGGTCACCTGTTTCATATCGTAACCTTCGTAATAGTGAAAACGGCCTTGCATGGCCATGACCGACTTGCCACCGAGTTTTCCAAAGATCAGTTTCCCAGAATGCCCTTCAACGGTAGATACCGGAAAATTCGGAATCTCCTCGTAAGGCACTACATGCTCCGCCACAATCTCCTTCACCAACCCGCCAAGGCCGGTTCCAAGAATGATTCCCACAACTGGCGTTGCACCGGTACGCTGCTTGAGATACGCAGCGGTTTCGTTTATTTTTTCAAGCATGTTCTCCATGTCACAATATCAATTTATCAAACTTCGCTTTCGACTCATACATGAACACCAACTCAACGGGAATATAGTAGACCGGAATATCTCCGAATTCCTTCAACAGAGGGGTATTTATCAATCTGACAGCGTCTTTTTCAGTAGTGTAGACCGCCTTGGCCGAAGCGCCAAAACTATCTATTTTTTTTCTCAGCATTCTGATGTCTTTCAGCGTGTAATTGCGGTGGTCTCTGAATTTCACATGGGCCAGAACGTTCGTCTTTGAGCTCATCGTGGTCTCAAACCGGTCGGCATTGGCAATACCCGAAAAAAGAACAGCAGCATCAGGAAATCCATCAATCAATTCTGCACCGGATATATGCACCGGGTCACTGCTTACGGTCTTTGAAAGGATGAACTCATCTATGATGAGCTGCGATGTCTTTTCCTCGTCAGTCAATCCGGTAAAAACGACAGCATTAGCTCGGAAAGCTCCAAACACCGGTTCTCTGAGTGTTCCTACCGGGAAAAGAAAATTCCTAACGAATGGAAAAGAACCTTTGGTTACCAGAATACTCAACTTCGGCTTGATCGAACGGTGCTGAAAACCATCATCCATTACAACGAAATCAGGTTCTGGGGTAAAGTCAAGCAACTGTTCTATTCCGTAAACCCGATTTTCGCAGACGGCAACCAGAACATTCGGAAATCTTCTCTTCACCTGCAAGGGTTCATCACCTACCTCCTTGGCAGTACTATCCTCCTCCACCATTCTGAAACCCGAAGTGCTCCTACCGTAACCACGGCTTATCACGGCTACGTTCTTTCCGTTTTCAAGAAGCAATTTCACGATGTAATGAACCA
>JBFHEW010000194.1:0-5636 GCA_041583955.1 Bacteroidia bacterium
ACAAAACCAACATCGGACATGTTGGAGTACATGTTTCGCGCTGCAGTAGGTGATGACGTATTTCAGGAAGACCCCTCGGTAAATGAATTGCAGCGATATGCTGCCGACCTGTTCGGAGTGGAACAAGCACTTTTCTGCCCGAGTGGAACCATGACCAATCAGATAGCTATCAAAGCTCAGACCCAACCAGGAGATGAGGTGATCTGTGACGAAGGTTCTCACGTGTATTACTATGAAGGTGGTGGCATTGGCTTCAATGCTGGAGCCAGCACCAGAACGCTCAAAGGTGAACGCGGCATCTTCACAGCCGAGCAGCTGAAAGAGGTGCTTCGGCCTTCAAATGTCCATTACCCGAAAACGTCTCTTGTGGTGATCGAGAATACCTGTAACCGCGGGGGCGGAAAAGTATTCGACTTCTCTGAAATTGAGCGGATCAGAAAGGTGTGCGATGAAAACGGGCTTCGGCTACACCTGGATGGCGCGAGGCTTTTCAATGCGCTTATTACGGAGGGGCGCTCGCCAAAGGACTTCGGCCGAACATTCGATTCCATTTCGATCTGTCTGAGCAAAGGGCTCGGAGCACCCATGGGATCATTGTTGCTCGGTGACCACACGTTGATTGACAAGGCGTTGAGAATACGGAAGGTATTGGGCGGAGGGATGCGGCAGGCCGGATACATGGCAGCAGCCGGACTGTATGCTTTACAGCATCATGTAGAAAGACTCTCACAAGACCATGCGCTGGCCAAACAGATCGGTGAGCATCTCTCCTCACTAGACTACGTGAAGCAGGTTCTGCCGGTCGAAACGAACATTGTGGTTTTCGAGCTGGTTGAATCCGTAAGCACCGGACATTTCCTCAAGCACTTGGAAACACATGGAATCCGTGCATTTGAGGTAGGCAGTCAACGCGTTCGTTTCGTCACGCACCTGGATATACCAACAGGCGCTTTTGCTACCATTGGCAATTGCCTTTCCTGCTATTCCTCTTCCTGAGGGGGCATCTGTTTCTTGATCCAGAGATCGAACCGCACAATTTCAGGACTCATAGGGTCCCATTCATATCCTTCGGACTCCTCAATACACAAGTTCAGCAACTCTCGGTTCTTATCAGAGACCAGGGCAAAGTCAAGTTCTTTCCGCAACAGGTTACTGACCACATCTACGAAAGCTCTTGCTCTGGGGGTATTGAGCTTTTTGTGTCGGGTTAGGAACTTACGGGTTGCATCTAACTTGAACTCCAGCCATTCCTCGTCTTTCATGCATATCAACTGTAACATCTCCAGCATACGGAACTGCAGGTTCCACTCGTCCTGCTGTTTCATAAGAAACCCTTCGCTGTTCAAGGTCTTGAAAGATGCGTTGACATCTCCTTGCAGGAATTCAACACTTGAACGGATGAACAGCCATCGCGGCTTTAAATGTTCCCTTGCTTCAATCCGCGGATGCGATATGGCTTTTACGATGGTGATGATGGCTTCGTCATACGCCTCGGAAGCAATTTGAGACTGAACTAGAAATTGAAGGCATTGAAGTCTGTTGAAACCGGCTGCCGGGAAGAGCTTTTCTGAAATTGAAAGGTGTTTCACCGCTTCGTTGAATTGCCTTAGTTCCATCTGGGCAAATCCAACGGTTTGGTTAACACCAGCTATATTGTTCTTGGATTTGATGGCTGGGCTATCCTCTACCAACTTCAAGAAATCAAGACCAAGATCCAGCACCCTATTGAATTGCTTTTGTTGAGTATAATGTTCAGTAGCTGCCATGTAGTACCAAAAACCTATGCGCGCAGTTCCAGCCTTCTCATAGAGGTGTTTCAATTCTTCGATCATCCTATCATCAAACTCAGCATGATCGTCTTGTGTAAGCTCTTCCTTCAACTGAGGAAAAGTGAGATAGAATGAAAGTTCTTCAGACCGTAGGATGTCGCCCCAAACCTGAAGATCATCACGAATTGCGGCATTTACAGCAGCAAGGCTCTTCCCATCAGTAAAGCTGTACAAAGCTTCCCGTGTAATGTGATTAATCGTGACCAACTCGGCTGCCAGTTCATACTTTACCGCTAATTCCCTTGCTGCCTTCAGGATATTGGCTCCTTCCGTTTTCGCCCCTCTGAAAATCAGAACATAGGCCTGCGAAATCTTTTTCATACACTCGAACTGAGCAGCCCTGTTGGCTTGTGCAATCCGTTTTGATGATTCTTTGACCAACAGAACACTGAGGATGTCCTCCTTCAATCTACTCTTGAGATGAGAAAACGAGGACTTAGAACCTGACCCTGTGAACTTATCACGAATGGAGTCGGTATCCGCAATTCCAGAATCAAGCACCTTGAATAGTTCCCATCGCTGATTGGACTCTGCATTGGTCGACCGGGACAGCATATGCTTCAGCATACGCTTCTCCCCCTTCCTCATGACCTTTACCAATGACCTCAGATCATCCATCTGTCAAAGATTGCACTTCCACGTATCACTTATGGGTCATTCTCATCGATTCGTCTATCATTTTTTCAACATTATCGTTGATAAGTATCGATTCATCGAAAATAATTGAAATTTTTCTCACTGATTATCAATGAGTTACGCTTTCGCCCCAAAAATAGTGACTCAAATGTTTGGAAGTTTAGAATCGTTCGTCCTACATTTACACCGTCTCATCGATGAAAAAACAGGATTAATCGAAGAAACAAGACCAAAAACCTAAACAAAACAATAACCTAAAAACCTAGAACACATGGAACTGTTAGTGGCTTTTTTGATTGCATTCGGAGTAGTAAACAGCGGAGACGCTCAAAAACTTACAAAAGACCAAGCTTCTCAGCTTATCCAAAAGAATGATCTGAAACAAGATTATATCATTTGGGAGGCCGAGGGAGACGATTTTTAACATCCCTTATCCTGATGGTTTTCGTCAGGATAACCACATAGAATCCGGCTCAAGGCCAGATTTTTATTGAAATAAGAGGTTTTCACCTCAAGCTTAACTCAGGGTCACTGAGTCAATAAGCTGGTCATTTTCAGTGACCTAAGACGTTGCGCATCAATGTCTTAGGTTTCTGTGTTTTGTGTTTTACACAGTCAACTTTCCCTCTCTGTTTCCTTGTACACCTATATATACAGCTCTACATTTGGTGCTGTAATCATGCTGCTATTGGTTTAGCTGCAACAACAAAAGGAAACATGGAAGCAATATTTTCAACACTTACAGACGAGCAAAGAGTGAACACGCTGAACAGCGTTTATCAGAAAGGTCTTTCCACCCCAAAGGAAAACCTTGCATTCTCTGCAGATAAATTGGTTTACTTGAAGCCTTTCATCTCTAAACTTCAGAATGATAACGGAATCACCGAAGACCTCAGCAGCCGTATCATGGCCCGTCAGGTGATCGATGAGCTCCTTATGGATATCATGGAAGAAATAGAGGCTTCTTCTAAGAATGAGAAAGAAGCGAGCAAAGTTGCTCTGGAATACGGTCTTCACATGCTTGTGAACAACTACGAAGAAGACTTCTATTATACTAGCAAAGTAGCGTAAGAAAGTTTACACCAAGAAAAACGAATCATCATGTGCCCATCAGATATCTATCAGATTCCAGCTTATAAGGATGGATTTGGCCCAGGTGCAGAGGTCTTTGCTTCCGACCTACAGTACCCTTGCAGCATAGCTATCAAAGAACACGGACTTTCAGAATCTGTCAAGATCCAAGTTCAAAAGGACGATGCGGATACTTGGTTCGATTACGAAGAAGGGGATCTATTGATCGGAAAAAGAATTAAGTGTCGAATCGCTTATGGGGGTGAAACCAGAAAAATTACCATCGAGGTATTCCATACCTGATTCTCATTTGGTCAGCTTGTATATGAGAATCAGGCAAACACCGACACTTAATGCAACATTTCCAGCGGCAGCCAAATGGCTGCCGTTTTTCATTAGTTGAACTGTCTCAAAACTGAAGGTGGAGAACGTGCTGAAGCCACCACAAAAACCGATCAGAACACCGGCCTGCAACAGCCGATGACCGTCTCCATACCTAGTCGTGGCCTCGACCACGAGAATGAGCAATAAACAGCTAAGTACGTTACTGATGAAGGTGCCAAGCGGAAAGATACCATTGTGGTACTTCATCGTGATCAGAGAAATGGCATAGCGACTCAGGCATCCGAAGCCGCCTCCTATAAATACCAATAGATAGGTCATTTACTTACCGTTTTCAGGGTGATACTTACTACCGAAAGTCCGACAGCTATTCCAAATAGCGCTCCAACCACTACATCGCTTGGGTAGTGCACCCCAAGATACACCCTACTGAAGGAAACACTCGCGGCCCAAACGAAAACAAACACCCCGAAAAGTCTGAATCTTGAGAGCAGAACACTGCAAAAAGAAGCCAAAGCAAAGACATTGGAAGCATGGGAAGAAATGAACCCGTACATGCCACCACACCTGCCAGAAACGAGATTCACCGCATTCTTCAGTTCTTCGTTATGACAAGGTCTCAGTCGCTGGAACACGTCTTTGAAAAAGTGAACCGATCCTTGATCCGTAAGAACTACCATACACCCTGCTGCCAGCAGAATCCATAGCACGTTTGGGACCGAATACGACCTGTAGATCCCGTAAAACAGAATGAGGTAGAACGGAACCCAGATCCATTTCGCGCTGAGCGATACCATGACCGCATCCAAAAACGGATTCCCGGAAAGGTGATTGATCCATAAAAGGAGATTCTTATCAAGTTCTATCAGAGCCTCGATGAATCTCAAGATCTAGTTGGTTTTGATGAATTTCGCGGACCACCTTGCGCCACCATCCATAATGGTCATGCTGTATATCCCTGAATCAAGGTCTACTACATCGATCACGCGCGATGCGGAACGGTATGGCATCTGCTTGACCTGTCTTCCGGTTGCATCATGGATCAAGAGAACTCCAGAATGCAGATCAGCATTGGAAACCACAAGCTCATCGATGCACGGGTTCGGATAGATCGTCAGATCATGGTGCTCGAAAATTGGAACACCGGCCGGATCATTCTCATCGATTACCGGAAAAATGCCCAAATTCACATCAAGTCCCCACGAATAAACCGGGTGTTCAACGGTGAACCAAGTTCCGTTCGAGGTTTGTTCCCAAGCACTGTACGTGCCCAATGCATCGCCATCTGTAGTGGAAACGAGACCGACAGTATCACCTGGGCTAAGCATCGTCAGATCAATGCCTACCGAAAACCTATTACGTATCACAACGGTATCGTTGGAAAAACTGACCTCACTGAAATCACCATTATCCAACAGCTGATACACTGGGACATCAACAAAGGCGAAAACACTATCCGGTGCAATGGAGTCTGAGATGCCGAGTGAAGTAATGCCCGGTCCGTTATTATCATAGATATTAACTCTAATGACCGATGCGGAATCATCAGATTCGAAAATCACATCACCAAAAAGAAGCAGCACTTTACGTAGCACGAATGCCTGATCGTGATGATACGATTGGGCCTTGGCCAAATCAACATATCCATTGTTTCCGAATGCGTAGCCACCGTTTGGCGACTGGTAGAGGGTCTGTGTCCCTTCTAGAAACGTTGCGTATCCCAATGTATCTGTTACCTGCGCCACCGCTATTTGGGTG
>JBFHEW010000195.1:0-5633 GCA_041583955.1 Bacteroidia bacterium
GAAGATGGTCTCGACCAGAAACGCCTTGGTGCACGGATATGATGTGATCGATGACAGGATAGTTTGGCACATAGTGAACGACATCCTTCCCGGCCTGCTTGCTCAACTGAAGACGCTACAAGCAAAGTAAACCTCAACCCCAAAACTGATTGTACGCTGAGATCAGTATTGATGGGCTTTGGGCTCGATTCAGACGCCATCCACTGACCCAACGAACACTACGGGGTTTTCAATTACCTGAAAGGCATTCAGACCATTCCGTTCTTCTATGAGAATTTGGTGGATTTGTAGAGACGCGAAGCATCGCGTCTCTACCTCAGAACCATCAGATAACCGTGCAAACGCTCTTCGACACCATTCACTGTTGTGTAGCGGATGATATAATAATACACGCCAGCGCTAACGTTCTTGGCGTCCCATCCGATATGCAGATCGTCTGTGCTATGGATCTTCAGACCCCACCGGCTGTAGATGTCGGTGGTCATGGAAACGATTCCTGTGGAGACGCTTGGCATCCAAAAGTCGTTGAGGGCATCTCCGTTGGGCGTAATGACGTTCGGTATTTCGAGCTCCACCTCGCATTCAAGTTGGTCAATGACGATGGTATCGGTAGCACTGCAAACCGTTGTGAGTGTCACCCAATACACGCCCGCTTCGGTAACAAGAAAGCTTGGATCGGGAGAGCCATTCTGCCACTGATAGCTGGCGTTGGCCGTGCTTACATCCAAGAGCAGGGTTTCTTCTGCGCAAAGACCTGTGTCTTGCCCCAGATCAAATGATGGTGGCGCTACACGGCTGATGAGAACCGTATCTCGCGCCATGCCACAACCGGCACTTACCTGCACCCAATAGCTTCCTTCTTCAGAAACTTGGAAGGTGGATGCTGTGGAATTGTCGTGCCACAAAAAAGTAGCATTGGCCGCGTTTGCATCCAGCGTTACGGTATCTCCCGCGCAAATGACGGTATCGGCACCCAGATCCACCTCGGGCAATGGCGCATAGCCTACCTCAATGCTATCCCTTACAATACCGCAATCGTTGCTCACCTCCACCCAATACGTACCAGGCTGCGAAACATGGAAGTTGAATTCGGTGGAGCCATCCTGCCACAGATAGGTGGCATTGGTATTGGCGGCATGAATCGGCAGGGTTTCGTTTAGGCAGAGAATGGTGTCGTTGCCCAGATCGGCCACAGGCAATTCGGCATAATAGAGATGGACGCTATCGCGCAGCGAACCACAAGCAGTAGATACCTCCACCCAATATGTTGCCTCTTGCGGAGTGGCGAAGAGTACCGTGAATGTGGGGTCGGTAGAACCATCCTGCCACAAGTAGGTGGCATTGGCGTTGGTGGCATCGAGCACCAAGGGCTGACCGATGCAGAGGGCGGCCGGATCGCTACCCAGATCTAGGGTGATCTGATCCATGGTGCTCCCGATGTAAATGCTGTCGATGCCCATTCTCAATCCGCCCAACGGGTTATCGATCAATTGGTCGGGGTCGTCATCTGCAGGAAGGAATTTGATGGTGTGCGTGGTAGCGCTGGCCACAAAGCTCAGCGTTCGGAACTCCCACGGCATGGAGGTGCTGGCGTAAGGCTCGTTGCTTGTGGTCGGGGCTGTTGTTCCAATGAAGTCGTCATCGAGATATACAGACCACGCTCCCGTGGTATCCAAGTAATCGGTCAATAATTGCTTTACCACTGTTTGGTAAAAATTGACGGTGTAGCAGTTGCCGACCGTAAAACCCGACACTTCTTGCATGATGCCCTCGTGATAGAACGAACCCTGCGCCTGCCCTCCGAAAAGCGCGCTCACGAAGGTGCTTCCCGAATAGGGGTTTCCCATCACGCCATTCTGCGCAGCAGGACCGGTTTCGTCTGTGACATCCGGTGTATCAACCCCAACGTTTGAGGCCTGACAGTTGACATCCGTAAAAGGCACGTTCTGCCAATCTGTGGGAAGATTGCCCGAGCCAACCACGCCATTGAGGTCGTTATTGACAAAATCCTGCGCGAATACATTACTTGAAAGGATACTACAAAGAGAGAACAGAAGGACGTTTTTCAAAAAAGGATCTCTTTGTTGATGGGTCGTGTTATGGGAGGAGCAAAGATATGGTTCCCTGTTAAAGATGGTGCTGACAACAATTCGTCATTGAAAGTTCTTCACCTTCTGACACTTTTACTTACTTGCCGCACCTATCGATGAATACACTGCGCCTGTCCGTCCTGCTGAGTTGCATTTCGCTTGCCATCCTTTTTTCGGGTTGTGAAAAAGAACCGTTAACGGAATTCCCGCAAGCGGCAAGTGGAGACCTTCAGGAAGCAGCGGAGTTCCGGATCGTTACGTACAACATTCACGGAGGAAAAGGACCGAACGGAGAAGGAAACCTGACCCAGAACCTCAGCGCTTTCAGGGATATGCTTCAGGGAGAACACATCATCTGCTTGCAGGAGGTGGAGCCCGATTGCTGGAATCAGGTAAAGGAGGTTTTCTCCGATCATCCATACCGATACTTTCTACCGCAGACCTCCACCAAATTCGGAACGAAAAAGGAAGGCGGCAATGCCATTCTCTCCCGATTCCCGATTGACGCCTACGGACAACAACTGATCCAAACAGATCCGGGAGGAGACAAATGGGAACGGAAAGCGCAGTACGTGCGGATCCACATCGGATACGACAATCAGTACCTCAATCTGTTCCATTACCATAACACGTACAATTGGCACGAGAATAATTCCGCTTCGGAAAAAGCAGGTTTCCGGAAATTCATGGAATATGTCTACTCCATGGGCATCAGCCCTTCCGAACTCACCGTGCTGAGCGGTGATTTCAACCTCAACCGTACGCAGGTCAACGAGATTCTTTCTACAGACGATTTTCCTTACGCCCATTCGAATTGGGTGGACCATCTCTACTCCGACCGACCATTGCTCCAGTCGGGTCAGTATGACACCTATCTTAACCTGCTATCAGACCATAACGCTGTTTGGGCGGTTGTGTGCAACGATGATTGTTGATGGGCACTATCTGCCCTTGATCTGCGTTTAAAGTGCTGTTCGGTCAATCAAGAACACGGTCAAACTTTCTATTTTTGATGCAACCAACCCTCCTATCATCTGGCATGAGACATACGCTTGAACGTTCGCTTTTACTGCTTACGCTGGTTTTGGCCATGCTATCGGGATGCCAGAAAGAGGAACTCATCATTGACGGGAACGTTGCGCCTCCCGATTCGACCGTTTCTTCCTTGATCATAGAGAATTACGTTACCAAGTGCTATATCAGCCTGTTAGGGCGCGAGCCGTTTGAACAGGAGGAAAGCATGGCCATTGCAACCCTGCGGGCTGGAAACATGGATGTGGCCAGTAGGAAACTGATGCTTGATGCGGTGGTTCAGAATGGCGAATACAAGAACAAGCTGCTCGAGTACAATGCATTGAAGTTGATCAACAGTCCCTTTGACACCTCTGCCATTCAAGAACAACTCTATGTACTGCAAGTGCTTATCGCAGACCCGCAGTACGCACCGTTCATAGACATCATTCAATCCATGATCGATGACTACAATGTGCTTCTGACCACCCCGTCCCAATTCAGAAACGGCAGCATTGGCATGCAGGAAATGCACCGCAGGTTGGTAACCAACGACATCTACGACCAGATAAACATGGGCTCGTTCAATTTCGTGCTGAGCATGTTCAATAATTTCCTTTTCCGCGACCCCACACAGGATGAGCACAATGCAGGCATTACGATGGTGGATGGTTTTGTGGCGGTGCTGTTCTACGAGACCGCCAACTCAAAGGAAGAATTCATCGACATCTTCCTTCATTCGGATGATTATTACGAAGGACAGGTTCGCGAGCTTTATTTCCGATACCTGTTCCGCGATCCCTCCTCAGAAGAGCAGGGCTACCACTCCGCTCGCTACAAGCAATCGGGCAATTACGAACAGTTGCAGATAGACATTCTTTCGAGCAACGAATTTGCAGGACTTTGAAAATGGGTAAACACATATCACTGCTACTGACAGCTGTTTTCCTGTCGGCATTCTTTCATGGTTGCCAAAAGGAGAAGAACATCATTTACGAGGTGAATGATGTGAATGTGAACACCCCTGATGGCAATAAGGATTATGTAAAGAGCCTGGCCGAGTTCATCTCCATTGCCTACACCGACCTGTTCGGACAGAACATTTCGCAGGCGCAATTGCAAACATTGGCCGTTCCATATTCAGGTTTCGGTGACCTGAAGCTGATCGAGGATCTTATCATCAAGAATTTCCTGAACGACCCCAGTGTGATCGTGCCAAGTAATGCAGAAATGCGTGGCAATGTGGATCAATTCCTGATGGATACATACCAGAAATTCCTGAACAGGAATCCGAATGAATTTGAACTGTGGCACATGAGAAATGTGATCGTAGAGAATACTGAGATAACGACTGAACTGGTGTATTACGCCATCATGACCTCCAACGAATACCGGTATTATTAAAAGATCTCAGATGGCAGAATTCAGATATCAGACAACAAAAACGTGTATTCGCATTTCCGCTTATTCGCACATTACTTCTAATTCATAAACAATGAAAAGAAGAGGATTCATAAAAAAGGCAACGGTAGCAACGGCAGGTGCGTTGGTGGTTCCGTACATTCTACCCTCGGGAAGGTTGTTTGCCGCCACCGGAACACGCATTGTGGACCATGTGGTCTTCTGCCTCTTTGCAGGAGGTGTCCGTAATCTCGAATCGGTGCACAAGGCAGATGGGAACCTCATGCCCAATACACTTACCGGCAATGAGAGCATCTCGTCCGATATTGCTGCCGGGGTTCAACCATTGGGACTGGTGGGAGGACCGCGGCTTCAGGAGGTAGGAACACTTTACAAGGAATTCCGCTTTGCAGATGGCCCAACCGGTCACTTCAGCGGCCATTCTTCGGTCATGACGGGAGTCTACAACCTTACCGACATAAACATCCGGCAGCGCCCATCCACACCAACCGTATTTGAGTACTACCGGAAGCACACCGACCCCGCTGCCAATGCCCTGAATGCGTGGTGGATAAGCAATTCGCTTGGCCCGTACCCGGCTTTGAATTACAGCACGCATCCAAGTTATGGCCCGCTCTATGGCGCCAACTACATTCAGCCTGCATCCATCATCAGTCAGGCCGGTTACGCCTCGCTCGGAAACCCTAAGACATTCACCCAACAGCAGCATGATCTGGTAGGAGAAATGCGCGGCTTCTTTGACAACAATTTCGGTAGCCAGAACATTCCGGGTGCTGCCGGCATCTCCAATATTCCTTCAGACGTGCCGGAGGTACAACAGTTTCTGCTCGACTCTTTTCAGGAAGCCGTGGCGGGTCAGTACAATAACCCATGGGGCTTGGGAGGCATGAGCGGTGACATGTTCAACGTGTTCTTTGCGGAAAAGGTGATACAACGATTCAAGCCGGAATTGCTGGTGGTGAACATGCAGGATGTGGATGTTTGCCACACCAATTTCACCTCGTATGCGAACAACTTGATGCGTGCCGATTATTCCATGGCACATCTGTGGCAAACCATTCAGAACACTCCCGGAATGGCCGACAACACCATCATGATAGCGTTGCCCGA
>JBFHEW010000196.1:0-5623 GCA_041583955.1 Bacteroidia bacterium
CGAGCACACCAACCCTTCTCCGATTGGCTGGATCGGCTTTGGCAGAGGCGCGAAACGCTCTGGTTCTTTCTTTGGAAAGACCTGAAAGTACAATACGAGAGGCCGATGCTGGGCGTACTATGGTCTGTTTTCCAACCTCTCATCTATTTCGCGGTCATCCTTGGCGTTGTCCATTTTTCCGGCAGGACCAGCTCTGGGATAACCATGCCTTTTGAGGTTTTCCTGCTATGCGGCTTGGCCATTTGGAACTTTACAACCGCATGCGTTCAGGGCGGATTGAACAGCATGCAATCTAACGCTGGACTCATCAGCAAAGCGTCATTCCCGCGCATCTACCTAGTGCTTGCCCCGTTCTTGAAAAGCCTTTTCGACCTGGCCATCATGCTGCTCATCGTGATATTGGCAGCCGTTCTCCTAAGGTCCGAAATACATCCAGAATTGATACTTGCCCTGCCCGTTTCTGTTCTTCTTGTGGCTCCGGTTTCGCTAGGGCTGGCGTGTATGGCAGCTTCATTGGTGGTTTGGAACCGTCAGTTAAGGCACGCCATTCCCATTGTGCTCTATGCGTTGATCTTCGTGTTACCGGTTTTCTATTCGATGAATGCGGTGACCAACAGATGGGTTCAGCTTCTCTACGGCATCAACCCTATCGGTGGGGCCATGGATGTTCTAAGGTCTGGCTTTGGCTCTTTCCAGCCTTCTGGTCTGGAAATACTGATCTGGTTCATCTCGTCAGCATCATTCCTGATCCTTGGTATTGGCATTTTTAAAAGAACGGAACAACGATTAGCAGACGACATATGAACGCCATTGAAGCCATATCGCTGTGCAAATCATACCGCATTCAAGGTCAACGCCATTCAAACTTCGATGCACTGAAGAATGTAACGTTCGAAATCGTCACGGGCGAATCGGTAGGTATCATTGGCAGGAACGGTGCAGGAAAAAGTACACTTCTTAAACTGCTTTCAGAAGTGACTTTCCCCACTTCTGGAGAAGCGCGTATCAGAGGTTCGTTCTCAAGTCTGCTTGAGGTGGGAACCGGTTTTCATCCAGACCTCACAGGGCGCGACAACATTTTCCTCAACGCCTCCATTATCGGGATCCCTGAAAAGGAAGTGTTGGAGGAACTGGACAACATCATTGCGTTTTCAGGGGTTGGCCCTTTCATTGACGAACCACTTCGAACTTATTCAAGCGGAATGAAACTGCGATTGGCCTTCTCGGTCCTTGCGCATCTGAAAACAGACATCATTGCTCTTGATGAGGTGTTGGCCGTGGGCGATTCCATGTTTCAACTGAAATGCATGGAGCGCATTTTCGACTTCAAGAAGCAAGGACGCACCATCCTTTTCGTTTCGCATAACCTGAGTGCAGTAAGAAAACTGTGTGAGCGGAGCTTAGTGATAGAGCGTGGAGAAATTGTGTTCGATGGCCCTACGGAAAATGCGATCCGTTTCTATTTGAACCAGCAGAAGACTGTGGCACCGACAGACCGTTTCGTAAAAGGCCTACGATGCGAATGTTCTGAAAACGCAGGAGCCATTCATCTTCATGTCGAAAACGTGGAGCCGGACATTGAACTGGACCTTGGGGTGAACATTTCGGATGCAAATGGCAATCAACTCTATCACTTCAGCAACCGGTTCATTGACCGGACACTTGTTACCGACAGCGGCCAGATCCAACTGAAACTCGATTTCAATCATGCACTTAAGCCAGGAGTTTACCATGTTTCTGTCTATTTGGGACAACATGATGAGCAATTGACATGGCTTGAACATGTGGGTGAACTGACCGTGCCACCATTCAACCCTCATGGCTTTCACAACCCTGAAGCCATCCAAAGTGCCATGATAACCACTTTCAACATCACCACGTTGTAATGCGAACACCGGTTCTGTTATTGGTATACAACCGCCCCGAACTGACACTCCGCGTGTTGCAGCGACTGATGGAATGTGGCGTTACAACCGTGTTCATTTCAGGTGATGGGGCCAAGAACAGTACCGACCTCGCAAAGACCAACGAAGTGAGAGCGTGTGTTGAACGGTTTTCTTCGATCGTAGCGGCAGAACGGTATGCTGACCGGAATCTCGGATGCAAAAAAGCCGTTATCGCTGGATTGGATTGGTTCTTCGGTCAGGTTGACGAAGGAATCATCCTAGAAGACGACTGCTTGCCAAGCCCTCACTTTTTTCCGTTCATGCATTCGCTTTTAGACCGCTATCGCGATGAAGCGAAAGTGAGCATGATAAGTGGAAACAACCCTCTCGGAAGCTGGTATTCGGAAGGAGACCACTTCTTTTCGCGCATCGGTCACATTTGGGGTTGGGCCACTTGGAAAGACCGTTGGCAACAATTCGACCCTGAACTGCCAGCACTACAACAGTTCATTCTGAACCACGGATTTGAAAGGGCATTCGGCCCGACCCGTTTTGCAGAGAACCGAAAGCAACTCACCCTTCGGTCGGTACGCGGAGAAATTGACACGTGGGACTATCAATGGATGGCCCACTTGCTCCTCACCAATGGATTAGCCGCGATACCTTCAGGAAATCTGGTAGAGAACCTCGGCTTCGGTACATCGGGCACCAATACGCACGAAAAACCTATCTGGATCAAGAACGAGATCACATCAACACCACTGAAGATCTGTGATCGTGCCATATGCATTGACCGCGAATACGAAATGAACTTTGAATTGGCCAAACGGGCCAATAGGTCATCAGAGCAATCCTCACAATGGTTCGTGGAGTTGGGGCGCAACGAAACGAGGAAACTGAAGATCCTGACCATCAACTCAACAGATATCGGTGGTGGAGCCGAAAAACTGGCACTCATGCTTCATTGCCAATTGATGGAAAGAGGTCATGAAGCGCATTTCCTAGTGAAAACAAAAAAGACCGACCTGGCATCGGTACATCAGATTTCAACGGATTGGAAACAACAGATAGCCGAGCTTGACCCCGATGTCATTCATGTGCACAATCTTCATGACAGCTCCATTGAACTTGCAGCACTGGCAGAATTATCCGAACGCATTCCAGTGCTGTGGACCCTGCACGATACATGGCTCATTTCTGGAAGCAACGAACACGCTTTTCAACCCTATCCGACACAACTGAATCTGCTCGACCTGAGAAAATGGAAACGTGAATTCGAAGTGCGGAGAACTTCCATTGCCAAAGGAAACTTCCGATTCACAGCGCCAAGTCAGTGGATGCGCGAAATGTTCTTCAATGCACACCGGATCGTTCCGTTCCATGTGCCGAACGCAGTGGAAAAGGTCGAGGCGAAGGAGGCGGAATATCCGTCCGAACGGTTCATTCTCTTTGTAGCCAACAGACCACTCACAAACCCCTACAAGGATTTCGAAACCTTGAAAAAAGGTTGGATACGTGCCAATGAAAAACCAGGTACCGATGGCTTCGACCTCGTGTGTCTGGGAGGCCGACCATTGACGGAAACGCATGCTGGGAGGACACTTTTCGTGCTCGACCGGAAAACACCGGAAGAGGTCCGTGCATTCATGGAGAGATCGTTGCTTGTAGTACAGGTGAGTAAACAGGACAACGCCCCTTTGGCCGTTCTGGAGGCACACGCTGCAGGCAAAAGGGTTGTGGCATCACTCGATGGCGGAATTCCTGAACTGATGGATGAGACGGAAATGGGCTGGCTTCATGAAATTCAGAATGAAAACGACCTTGCCGAAAAGCTGACCATGGCGATCCGATCTTTGAATGGTGTCCGAACAACCGCGCATCCTTCCTTCCGATCCGTTTTAGAGAACTATCTTGGTCATTACCACCAATTGACCGATGACTGATTTCACCATCATCACACCCGTACTGAATCAGGTTTCGCATATCGAAACGTGCATCCTTTCTGTGCTCGAACAGGATTGCCAAGTACAGTTCATCATAATGGATGGCGGCAGCACAGACGGAACAGTTGACATCATCCGTAAGTACGAAAAACACGTTTCCATTTGGAAGAGCGAACCCGATGAGGGCCAAAGCGATGCCATCAACAAAGGATTGCAGTTTGCCGATGGAAGCTTCTTCAATTGGCTGAATGCCGATGACAGATTGATGCCCAACGCGCTAGACACGGTGAAGGCGTGCGCCACCACCGGAACCGACATTGTGGTCGGAAAGTGCGAGCATGTGACAGAAACCGGAGAGTCGGTTGTCATTGGGTCTGCGCAGATCTGGGACTCATTGGAAGCCACATTGGGAAACTACAGCATGGGGCAACCCTCGGTCTTTTACCGAACATCGGTAGTAAAGGAACTGGGCCAGTTGAACAGCAGGCTTCATTACTGCATGGACATGGATCTTTGGTTCCGCTACCTCATACGGTTCGGTCAGGAGAACATACGCCAAACGGATGCGATACTCAGCCGATTCCTGATCCATTCCAACTCAAAGTCTGTTGACCTGCAGCAGGAAATGCGCCATGAGAAATATGGAATCTACAAAGCATTGCTCTCACAATTCGCGCAACCAAAGGTGCTTCAGGAGTTCTTTGATGGGTTTTCAATGCCAGATATTGACCCTCGGTCGTATCACGGCAATCTTCAGAAGGACGAACTATTGGCCAATTTCTGTTGGCACCTGTTGGCAGATTCCTACCAACACGGAGACCTCAGACAATGCAAGGCCTATTTCGAAATTGTCAGTAAAGGCACGCGATTGTCAGAAACAGAACGCCTGAAGTGGAAAGCTCGGTTGGCAACAAAGCGATTGTTAGGATGAATCCATCTCCCTTGATAAGTATTCTGATGCCGGCATACAATGCGGAGAGATTCATTTCGGAGGCGATCCACTCCATCTTACGACAGGATCATCCGAATTGGGAGCTGCTGATATTGAATGATGCGAGCACGGACAAGACACCCGAGATAATTACCGGATTCACGGATACGCGCATCAGGGTTTTCCATCACACGCAACAGAAAGGTTATCTGATGTCGTGCAATGATCTGTTTCAGAAAGCAAACGGGGATTTCCTGACCTTTTTAGACGCTGACGATGCTTGCCCTGAAAACCGACTGAGTCGATGTCTGGCAGAATTCGCGCGCAATCCTGAACTCGATTTTCTATCAACAGATCATACACGAACCGATGTTGTCGGAAATGTGATTTCAGAAAATACAGTTGTGGTCGATTACCTCCGCTACGCAGCAGACCCGCACTACAACCCTACCATCTGCTGCGCCACCCTCGTCTTTAGACGGGAGCTACTGGATGCGACTGGAGGGTATCGTACATTCTTTCAGCACATTGGCGGAGAAGATTATTTCTGGCTTTGGGAACTTTCGAAACACGGAAAAGGCCAACACCTGCAGGAACAATTGTACGCCTATCGGCAACACAGCAACCAAAGTAGCATTTCCCATTCCAACCCACTCCACCTCTTCTTTCCTGAGCTGTTGACTGAATTGAAGAAGGAACTGTTGAACACTCCGTGGGATGACAGAATAGTTGAGCGTGTGGCGCACCGAGTAGAGACCACCTACCTCCACTCCGACTTTGAGGTTTCTCTTCGCAAGGCCCAGATAGCCATGAACAGAAAAGAACCCGGTCTTTTCGGACTCATTTCCAACACGTTCCTGCGC
>JBFHEW010000197.1:0-5609 GCA_041583955.1 Bacteroidia bacterium
ACCGGAGACCGGAACAAGCCGAATGCATTGAAGAATCTGCACGTAGTGGCCGATGCTGTTTCCGAAACGGACCTCGCAGAACTGGCCTCCGTTGCCATGGGAACCTTTGCTGCCCGCGACTATGTGAATGAGGTGCCGGTAACGCTCACCGCAACCGAGTGGAGCAAGCGCATCATCAAACTTGGAAAACAAACAGGTTTCAAGGTCACCGTGCTTGACAAGAAGCAGATCGAAGCACTCAGAATGGGCGGTCTCTTGGGAGTGAACAAAGGCAGTGTAGAGCCGCCAACGTTCAATGTGCTTGAGTGGAAACCGAAGAACGCCAAGAATAAGAAGCCGATCGTGCTGGTCGGAAAAGGCGTTGTATACGACACTGGCGGTTACAACATCAAGACCGTGCAGATGGCACAGATGAAGTCTGATATGGGCGGAGGTGCCGCGGTCTGCGGTGCGCTGGCGGCCATTGCCGCCAATAAGCTGCCCGTTCATGTAGTGGGGCTTATACCGGCCACCGATAACCGTATAGATGGAAAGGCCATTGTTGCCGATGATGTGCTTACCATGATGAGCGGAACCAAGGTGGAAGTGCTCAACACCGATGCAGAAGGACGTTTGATCTTGGCCGATGCGCTGCATTACGCCAAACGATACGAACCGGAATTGGTGATCGACCTGGCCACACTCACGGGTGCCGCAGCACGCATCACCGATTATCATGGTATTTCGATGTGCGCAGACAGAACTGACACTACCAAGCTGAAGCAGAGCGGTGAGAAGGTATATGAGCGCATCATGGAATTCCCAATGTGGCGAGAGTTCCACACGGCCATTAAATCCGATGTGGCAGACATCAAGAACATCGGTGGGGCCGCAGGAGGCAACATCACTGCAGCCACGTTCCTGCATCATTTCACCGATTATCCGTGGATACATTTGGATATTGCAGGACCGTCTTTCATGACCAGCGATGTGGATTACCGCCTCAAGGGAGGAACGGGTGTTGGCGTGCGCCTGTTATACGATTTCATCAAACAGACGGTGGCATAACGGTTTTGATACAAGCATACGGGAACAACATATATAAGTCTGTTGGGCAGAAGCTGGGCGACAAGGGTCAAGCGTCAGAATTGATTCTGAAACTTGAAGAAGTTCAGAAACAGATAAAGCATCCGTTCGTGTCTGCCAAGCACCTTGGGCTGAACCTGCAATTGTTTGTGGTGAACCTCAATTTCGCGAAATACGAGGCAGCGGATTTCAAGCAGGTATTCATAAATCCAGAGCTCATCTCCTCAAAAGCACCCCTCGTTTCCATGTTGGAAGATGATGTGAGCGTTCCTCGTTTGGTGGTTTCCATCGAACGACCGAAAGAGATAGAGATCCGTTTTCTTGATGTTGATCTGAACCCTCAACAGGCGGTGTTTTCCGACCTTGCAGCGCGTTGGATCATGCATGGTATCGATCAAATGAACGGTGTTTCCATCATTGATAAACTTAACAGGCACAGACAGCGCTCCGTAAAGGCACATTTGAAACGTCTTGCAGAGCAGAAACTTGAAACGAATTACAAACTTGAATACGATCAATGCAACAAAGCCGACTGAGTTTCTGAAGTCGATGAAAGCCGACCAAAGTCTCTTCTGCTTGAAACCGCGTAAACAATAAACTCAAAACCACATGGAAGTACACGCAAAACTGGTCATCGTCCGTCATGGACAATCTGTATGGAATGCCGAGAACCGCTTTACCGGTTGGGTCAACGTGGATCTGGCCCCGAAAGGAATTGCCGAAGCAAAGGAAGCAGGCGAAAAGCTCAAAGGCTTCAAATTCGACAAAGGGTTCACTTCGGCCCTGATGCGTGCTCAGAAGACGCTCAGACTGGCGCTTGAGGTTACAGGCCAAACAGACCTCGATATCACAGAGAACGAGGCGCTGAATGAACGTATGTATGGCGACCTGCAAGGCATGAACAAAGACGAAGGCCGCGAGAAATTCGGTGCTGAGCAGATCCATATCTGGAGAAGAAGTTTTGACACGCCACCTCCTGGTGGCGAAAGCCTGAAAGGTACGGCCGACCGTGTGCTTCCTTACTACAAGGCGGTGATAGAACCGGAGTTGAAGGCTGGGAAAACCATCATCATTGCTGCCCACGGAAACAGCCTGCGTGCCTTGATCATGTATTTGGAAAAACTTTCGCCCGAGGAGATCCTTAAAACCGAAGTGCCTACCGGCAAGCCGAAGTTGTATGAGTTCGATAAGGATCTGAACGTGATTCATTCGGAGTACATATAGAGATAGAGAGATAAGAGACAGAGAGACAAGGATTCTCTGGCCAACCTTACCTCTCGATCTCTTATCGTCTCAAACAGTAACTTCGCGACATGAATACGATGATGGGAAAATCGCTTGTGATAGCGGTTGATTTTGACGGAACGGTGGTTGAACACAAGTACCCGGCCATTGGTAAAGAGATGCCGTTTGCATTCGCCACACTCAAGGAGTTGCAGAAACGCGGACATCGGCTCATTCTTTGGACTTACAGGCACGGAAAGACCTTGGACGAAGCAGTGGAATATTGCCGCAAGAACGGAGTAGAGTTCTACGCCATTAACAGCAGTTTCCCGGAAGAGCAATTCGACCCGAACACGGCAAGCCGTAAATTGGATTGCGATATGTTCATTGACGATAGGAATGTAGGCGGATTCCTTGGCTGGGGCGAGATCTTCAGGATCATTCACCCAGAAGCAGTGGGCAGCACAGAACCAATGCACCAGCAGAAAAAAGGAATACTAGGAAAACTATTTGGGCGATAATGGCGATTTTAAAGACGAGAGAGCAGATTGAGCTGATGCGGCAAAGCGCATTGGTGGTATCACGTACGCTTGGGGTAGTGGCCAAGATGATAAAGCCAGGGGTAACTCCGCTTGAGTTGGACAAGGCGGCCGAGGCCTACATCAGAAGCCAAGGCGCTGTGCCCGGGTTTCTGGGTTATGGCGGTTTCCCCAACTCGCTCTGCACATCTGTCAACGAACAGGTTGTGCATGGTATCCCATCAGATGTTCCACTGAAAGAAGGCGACATCATTTCTGTGGATTGTGGCGCCATTCTCAACGGATATTACGGTGATCATGCCTTCACCTTTGCCGTTGGCGTGGTATCGGACGATGTGAAGCAACTGCTGAAAGTAACAGAGGAAAGCCTCTATCTTGGAATAGAGCAGATCCGGTCTGGCAATAGGATAGGAGACGTAGGTTATGCCGTGCAGCAGCATGCAGAGAAGCATGGCTACGGGGTGGTGCGCGAACTGGTAGGCCATGGTCTTGGAAAGAACATGCACGAAGACCCCGAGCTTCCCAACTACGGAAGGCGCGGAACCGGTAAGAAAATGAAGGATGGCCTTGTGTTGGCCATTGAGCCAATGATCAACCTCGGAACCGAAAAAGTGGCCCAATTGGAAGACGGATGGACCATTGTCACGCAGGACGGGAAACCATCCGCACATTTCGAGCATGATGTGGCCATTGTAGGCGGTAAACCAGAGATTCTCTCCACGTTCAAGTATGTTTACGAAGCTTTGGGAATAGAGGATCCATTCAAAGACAGACAATCATTCTATCAGCTGGAACAGGCTAATATCTAAACCTCTTACCTAAAACCTAAAGGGTGTTCCACTTCCTACTCAGAACGATACCGCGTCCCATTCTCATCCGACTGAGCTACATTTTCAGTTTCTTCTCTCCCGTGTTCTATGGCGGAAACAAGTACGAATGCCCTGTCTGTGAAGGGCATTTCCGTAAGTTCCTGCCATACGGTTACGATGGTTCTGCCAAACGAGATAATGTGCTTTGCCCCAAATGCCTTACGTTGGAAAGACACAGGGTACTGTGGCTCTACCTGAAAGAGCGTACCGATTTCTTCACCAAGCCCCGCAAGATGCTTCACATCGCTCCGGAGCAGCCTTTCTTAGGCCGTTTCCGCAAAATGAAGCACCTTGATCTTACCACGGCCGATCTCTTCTCGCCTTTGGCCGATGTGAAGTGCGACATACAGGACATGCCGTTTGATGACAACACCTTCGATGTCATTTTCTGCAATCACGTGCTAGAACATGTGGATGATGACCACAAAGCAATGAGCGAACTTCACCGAGTGATGAAACATGGCGGATTCGGCATTTTTCAGGTGCCGGTCGATTACAAGCGCCAGACCACGCTCGAAGACCCGACCATCACCTCAGAAGAAGACCGCGTAAAGCACTATTGGCAGAAGGATCATGTGCGGTTGTATGGTCTCGATTATCCCTCCAAGTTGGAGGCAGCGGGCTTCAAGGTGCAGCGTGTAGATATTGCCAGCGAGGTGGGCAATGAACTGTGCGACCGCTACCGGCTCGGCCACAGCGACAAGGTCTATCGGGTAGATAGAATTTCTTAGGACCATACGTATATCACGTATAATTTCGTACTTTATTTCGCGATGAACCTACGCTCATTTAGAGTTACTACACTCGTTTTTCTATTTCTTCTTGTCTCAACAGTTTCTGTTGCCCAATACGGTGAAACCATACGAAGCGGGCGTCCAGGGCAGGCCATCGGACCGTTCACTGTTGGAGCCCGTGTGTTGCAGATACAGGCAGGCACCGATTTCAGTGCAGCACGTTACCGAACGGCTGAAACCGGTGCTGTGAACGAGCGGAGATTCGGAGCCGACATGGTGACGCGTATCGGACTGACCGAAAGATTCGAAATGAGTTTCGGTCTGGCTTACCTCAACGACCGCATGCGTTCCGATAGCCTTAACAGGCTCAGCAACGGGATCAGTGCGTTTTCGGTCCGGATCAGGAGCAACGTATTGGTAGGTAAAGGACTGATACCCACTGTCGGTTTTCAGTTCAATCTCGGATTGCCTGCCGTGAGTAAAGATTATCGGGCAGCGCAGGTTGCACCCAAGCTCACGGTAATGACGGGTCAACGTTTGGGCAAACGATTCGGATTTACCACCAATTCGGGTGTTGTTTGGAATGGGAATTCCGAAATACCGAGGGGGTTCTATATTTTCAATCTGGGGTACGATATCACCGATTTCATGTTCATCTTTATAGAACAGTATGCCGATATGGGTAGAAACAGTTGGAACGGAAGTGTGGACGGTGGTTTCGGGTTTTTGGTAAATCCCGATCTTCAGTTGGACGTGCTTGGCGGATACGGCCCATTCAATGTGCATGATGATTGGTTCGTGAGTGCCGGGGTGAGCTGGCGGATCAGATTCAATAAACGGGAAAAAACAGAATAAGCTTGAAGCATATGCGAACATACATGAAGGTCCTTGCAGTGATACTTGCCGTAGTAACGGTAAGCAGCGCATTTGCGCAGGTGGACAGTCTGAAACAGGCAAGGAAGGACAGCCTTGTCTCTAATAAGCTGGAACAGAGTGACGAGCTGCTCGCTAAGGTCGATTCGGCCCGGTATGCAGACAGTCTCCAGCAACAGCAGCTGCAGCAGCAGATCGCAGAATTGACCGCAGCAGACAGCCGTAGGAAAGCCGAATTGCAGGCCCGTTTGGATTCACTGCAAGCAGCAAAGGCACAGACCGAAGCACGGGTGAAGCAGCAGGTG
>JBFHEW010000198.1:0-5607 GCA_041583955.1 Bacteroidia bacterium
GCAGCTATACCTGCACAGGCGGTTCCATGACCATCGCTCGAGAAATTCGGGGTGGGATACCCGTTGGTGGAATCTCCCATTGCATCAAATCCCGGAAGCAGCTTGCCGAGCAATTCAGGATGAAGTGTGTCCACTCCACTGTCGATAATGGCAATGGTAATGTCAGCGCTACCGGTTGTAATGGCCCAGGCGGCTTCTACGTCCATATCAGCACCTATCACTCCACTACCCTGAATGGAAGAACCATCGTTCTTCAAATGCCATTGCCGGTTGAATCGTGGGTCGTTCACAGAACAATCCGCTACAGAATGAACCAGATTGGGGCTTACTGTTGCAAACAAGCCTGTTGCACGCAACGCTCCAACGGCTTCTATCGTGTTCATTGAGAATTTGTTGGTACGAAGCTCAACGATACTTGGCGTGAACCTATCGGGACCCACCACCTCAATACCAAGCCTATCAGCCTCACGCTGCAAAATGCCGATATCCGACCCGTTCTTCAGTTTCACGAATAAATTGGAGCGATAGGTAACGAAACGATGTTCCGCATTGGTGTGCACCGGACTGATATATTCCACGGAAGGCTCTGAAACAAGCGCATCCGTATTCACCTCGCCAATCGGAAGGATGACATAGGGCTTATATCGGAACTCCGATACAACACCCGCATCCACCAACCCATGCGTTTTAAGCAGCTCCATCCTCAATTCCTTATCGACATGAGAATGGAAGAAAACGGCCACGTGGGTCTCAGCCAACTGGTCTTGAGCTGACGCAAACAGCGGAAAAAGAACTATCAAAAGAAGATGTCGCATGCGATGATGGTTTGAACAGTCGAATTTACACAAACAAAAAAGCCCCGGGTTCTGAACCCAGGGCTTTTGTTGCATTATAAAGGCTGATTTCAATTACTGTGGCAACAACACTCGGTCTACTGCGTGCACAACGCCATTGCTTGCTTGAATGTCAGTAGCAATGACGTTCGTTTCTCTACCAGCACCATCAGTGATCTTGGCGCCACCAGAAAGGCTCACGGTGAATGAACCGCCTTGTGCTGTAGGCACCATCATCCCTTCTGTGAGATCTCCGGCCAGCACATTACCATTCGCTACGTGGTAGGTAAGAACAGCCTCCAAGGTAGCAGCATCGATATCGTTCAGTGAGTTGGCGCTCAATTCTGCGAGCAATGCAGCAAATGCATCGTTGGTCGGAGCAAAGACGGTGTAAGGACCACTGCCTTCCAAGAACGTTGCATAATTGGTGCTAAGGTCGCTTCTTGTGAGCGCTTGCACCAGAATGCTGAAATCAGGATTCGCAACTGCGAAAGTTGGGATCTTTGGAATTCCGATGACCGCATCTACCAAATGCACCACTCCGTTCGATGCATCAATGTCGGTAGCTGTTACCGTGGCACCTCCATTGATCACCACTCCACTTGCTGTATTGATGAACATATCAATGTTGCTTGTGGTGGTTGCATAGGTAGCCAACGTATTGAAGTAGCCAGTAGACACATCCGCTGCCTTCACCTCTGTTCCAAGCACGTGGTTCAATAGAACTTGCTGAAGCACATCGACAGGCACATCATCTACACTATTGAAGTTGTTTGCACTCAGGAAAGCAGAAAAGGCTGCGTTCGTAGGGGCAAATACAGTGTAGTTTGCAGATGCATCGCTCAAAGCCTCCACCAGACCAGCACGTTGTACGGCTGCTACCAACGAACTGAGTTCGCTGTTGCTCGAAGCCAACTCAACGATGTTCTGTTGCATGTCGTCATCGTCATCATCATCGTTGCACGAAGAGAAAGAAGTACCGAGCGCAAGCGCCAAGATGGTTACTGGAACAAAGAATTTTTTCATTTTAAATAAAGTTTATTGAGTTAGGTGAGTGGAACACAACAACTTTATTTTTGTTTAGTCTTTATTTCTTTTTATTAAACATTTTAATGTTTTAAGCACGAATAAATATTCGTTTCGATGCACCATCAACTTAATATCTCCTAAAAAGATCCTTGAATTCCTTGAAGTATTGCAACGAAAACGGTGAGTGCCGCGGTAAGAAACCAAGACCCAACGATGTTCGTCTTACGCCCATATTCACTACCAACAAGACCAACGTTCCTAGCACATGTGCTGTAAGGAAACGATCAGGTCTGTAGCTACCCGATATCAGTTCCAATAGGAACACAACAAGTATGGTGAACGAAAAAATGAAGAATTCTCTATTCATTGATCCATGGTATGTTCAGCAAAACAAAAAGCCCCGACCGTAAACGGTCGGGGCTTTCTGCACAATCAATTACGATAGCTGTTACTTGGTAACCTCCGTCTTAACGGTCTCAACCACCTTTTCAACTTTCTCCGTCACTACTTCACCGGCAGCGTCAGTAACGGTTTCTGTTGTAACAGTCGTTTCAGTTACCGTTCCGTCCTCCGCTGTTTCAGCAACCACGCTCATTTCAATGGTAGGAGCATTCAATAAAGCCGAATCATCAGCAGCTGGAAGGTCCAAAGCAATAGATGGGGCAATTACCAATGCAACCACTGACATCAACTTAAGGAGGATGTTCAATGATGGGCCTGAAGTGTCTTTGAATGGATCACCTACAGTATCTCCCACAACGGCAGCCTTGTGTGGCTCAGAACCTTTGTAGTAAGTCTCTCCGTTGATCTCTACACCTTCTTCAAACATCTTCTTGGCGTTATCCCAAGCACCACCAGCGTTAGACTGGAAGATGGCCATAAGAACACCTGCAGATGTTACACCTGCAAGAAGACCACCCAACATTTCAGGTCCGCCAGCAAAACCGACAATTACCGGAACCACAACGGCCAACAGACCTGGAACAACCATTTCCTTGATAGAGGCTTTGGTTGAAATGGCCACACATTTGTCGTACTCGGCAACACCATCAGCAGCTTCAAACGTAGCCTGATCCTCAGCGCTCCAATCCTTCTGTTCTTTTCCTTCGTTGCGCTTCATCACTTCGAGAGCAGCTTTCAAAGCTGGAATCTCCTTGAACTGACGTCTTACCTCCTCGATCATTGCCATGGCGGCACGACCTACTGCGTTCATACTCATTGCAGAGAAAACGAACGGAAGCATGGCACCTACCAACAGACCTGCCATTACCGAAGGATCGGCAATGTTGATCATTTGAACGTTGGCCTGCTGCATGAAGGCAGCGAACAGAGCCAATGCAGTCAAGGCAGCAGAACCGATAGCGAATCCTTTACCGATGGCAGCAGTGGTGTTTCCAACCGCATCCAATTTATCCGTACGCTGACGAACTTCTTTTGGAAGCTCTGCCATTTCGGCAATACCACCAGCGTTGTCAGAAATCGGTCCGTAAGCATCAACTGCCAATTGGATACCCGTATTTGCAAGCATACCTACAGCTGCGATGGCAATACCGTAAAGTCCAGCAAAATGGAAAGCAACAAGGATAGCAGCAGCGATCAAAAGAACAGGGATGGCAGTACTCATCATACCAACACCTAGACCAGCAATGATGTTGGTGGCTGAACCTGTAAGCGACTGACGTACGATGGAAAGTACGGGAGGCGTAGCGGTTCCTGTATAATATTCAGTGATCTTTCCGATTCCAAGACCGGCAGCAAGACCTGCAAGCGTTGCGTAGAAAACTCCGTTTGCAGTGTAGTCAGTTCCATTCAACGACCAAGCGTCTGGAAGGAAATACCCAATGATGAAGTAAGAAACGATGACCATGAAACCGGCTGAACCGAATTCACCGATGTTCAATGCTGTATGTGGGCTTCCGCCTTCTTTCACTTTCACGAAGAAAGTACCGGCAATTGAAACAAGGATTCCGACCGCTGCCAATACCATTGGAAGAAGAACAGCACCAAGACCACCCCACATTTCGCCCATTTCGGCAAAACCAGGTACGAAGATGGCTCCCAATACCATTGTACCGATGATGGAACCTACGTAAGACTCGAAAAGGTCGGCTCCCATACCGGCAACGTCACCAACGTTGTCACCAACGTTATCTGCAATGGTAGCAGGGTTCAACGGGTGATCTTCTGGGATACCAGCCTCAACCTTACCTACAAGGTCAGCACCAACGTCAGCAGCCTTGGTATAGATACCACCGCCAACACGTGCGAAAAGTGCAATGGATGATGCTCCCAAAGAGAAACCAGCCAACACATTCAAGACTTTATTGATGCTCCAATCAGCACCGAGGAATTCTGAATAAAGAAGGAAAAGTCCGCTCAGACCAAGAACTCCCAATCCAACAACTCCCATTCCCATTACAGAACCTCCACCGAAAGCGACCTCAAGAGCTTTACCGAGTGAAGTTCTCGCAGCATTCGTTGTTCTAACGTTTGCTTTGGTAGCTACCACCATACCGAGGTAACCGGCCAATCCTGAACAGATGGCACCTACGATGAAAGACAGCGCAACAAGCGGGCTTGAATCGGCCTCGTTCATTCCTTTGAAAGCCAAAAGTGCGGCAACTGCCACTACGAATATTGACAATATCTTGTACTCTGCAGAAAGGAATGCCATGGCACCTTTCGTAATATGAGCGGCAATACGGGCCATCTTTTCAGTACCCACTTCTTGTTTGCTTACCCAAGCGCTTTTCCACGCAACGTAAAGCAGTGACACTACTCCGAAAAGTGGAAGGAAATAGACTATGTTTTCCATTCTAAGTTAAATTGGTTGTTTATATACCTCGTTTTTCAAGCGCGCAAAGGTATCACAATCAATTATTTAAACAAATGGAGATTTACGCCCGGTTTTTCGGGCGATCGAGAACAAATAATGGTCGAATCGAGTCTACTTCACGTACATGACAGACTTGACGGCTTCGATCGTTCTGGCAACATTTGGCAACCATTCCTCCACGAATTGAGGAGCGTAGGCCAACGGAGTGTCTTGACATGTGATCCGTTTCACGGGAGCGTCCATGTAATCGAAAGCATCTTTCTGCACATTATAAGTAAGTTCGGAAGAAATGGAGGCCAGTGGCCAAGCTTCTTCCACCACTACCATCCGGTTGGTCTTTTTCACAGACTCGATCACGGTGGGATAATCGATAGGACGAACGGTTCTGAGATCGATCACTTCGGCCTCAATGCCTTCTGCCGCCAACTGTTCTGCTGCCTCCAGCGCCACTTTCATGATCTTTCCGAAGGAGACGATGGTCACATCCTTACCCTTTCGAACCACGTTAGCCTTACCTATGGGTATCAGATATTCTCCTTCCGGAATCATTCCCTTATCGCCATACATCTGCTCACTTTCCATGAAAATGACCGGGTCGTTATCCCGAATGGCTGATTTCAGCAGGCCTTTGGCATCGGCAGGGTTGGAAGGAACGACCACTTTAAGACCAGGACAGTTGGCATACCAGCTTTCGAACGCCTGTGAATGTTGCGCCCCCAATTGGCCAGCAGAGCCTGTGGGTCCGCGGAAAACCATTGGCGCACCGAATTGCCCGGCAGACATGTGCAGCATCTTAGCTGCCGAATTAATTACCTGATCGATCGCAACAAGGGAGAAATTGAAGGTCATGAACTCAACAATAGGTCGGAGTCCGTTCATGGCAGCACCCACTGCAATACCGGCAAATCC
>JBFHEW010000199.1:0-5591 GCA_041583955.1 Bacteroidia bacterium
CGCCAGAAGCGCGAAATCCCAAATGCCTAACGATCTTATCCAATTCACTGAACGAACTTAGACGCCCTATGCGGCCGTGAGTTCGAAAACGAAGCTTTCCATGATCTGATTGGCCAGCAGTTCTTTGCAGGCCTTTTCCACCTTTTCCTTTGCAGAAGCCTCGTTTTCAGCTTCAACCTCTAACGAAATGTGCTTGCCGATGCGGACGTTTCCTACCTCCGGAAGGCCGAGATTCTTCATACTGGAACTTACAGCCTTGCCCTGTGGGTCAAGCAGTTCCTTTTTTGGCATTACATCGATCTCAGCTCTGAACTTCATTTTTTGAAAGAAATAGGTTGTTGATTATGGAAATTATGATGTACAAAGATAGGATGATAGGAATGGCAACCGGGCGCAGAATTATCAACAGAACCACGGAAATTATCAAGAAAACGTATCTCACCTCGTTTCCCTTCCACCCGAAACGCTTGAATTTCAATGCCATCAGCGGGATGTCTGATACCATCAGGGCCGAAAGACCGATAGATGACCCTACCACGAACCACCGGTCCACGATCACATTCTCAGGTATCCAATTGCAATAGAAGGGCATGTATTCTATCATCAGCGGAATGGAGATGACCCAGAACGCGCTTGCCGGAGTTGGCATGCCACGGAAACTGTCCGACTGGCGGGTGTCTACATTGAACTTGGCCAAGCGCAAAGCCGAAAACACAGGTACTGCAAAAGGAACCAGCAGTATCGGGTCAGCGAAAAAAGCCTCTACTCCATGCAACGACCCGATGCCATCTGCCACCAGGTAATGAAGCAGCATCAGTCCCGGAACCACTCCGAATGTCACCATGTCTGCCAGCGAATCCAACTCAGCTCCTATGGGAGAAGATACCTTGAGCAATCTTGCCGCAAAACCATCGAAGAAATCGAAAATGGCCGCTGCCACTACTAGGAACGCTGCTGTAAGTGGATTACCAAGCATCAACGACACGATCGCCAGACAGCCACAGAACAGATTCATACACGTGATGAGGTTCGGGAGGTGTTTGAGCAGAATCATCTGCCGAAGGTAGCAAAGGCGCCAATATCTAATTCATGACAATTTCAAGAATTGGGCGCGTTGTGCGTAACCTTTATGCGCACTTCGCATAAAAGGTAACCAACTAGGATGGGTACAAATATTGACGATCTGGAACGTGCGCTGGAAGAAGCGAAAAATGATGCCGAGCGCTTGGAGGCACTCCTCGGGCTATTGCTGGCATCGAAAGAAGATGAATTCGTAGAGGGATGGAAGTTCGGTTCGGAGGCGTTGGAACTGGCTAAGGGGCTTGGCGATAGGAACGCTCAGGCCCGGGCACACGAAGGTCTCGCCAATGTGTTGATGAAATTGGCCGAGTTCTCGCAGAGCATCGAGCATTTCGAATGTGCGCTCGATCTTTACCTTGGTCAGGGCGACCTCTACGCGGTGGCCAGGTGCTATTGCGGCATGGGAATCATCTCAGGTACCTTACAGGAGTACCGTACTGCGCTGGATTATTTCGAAGACGGCCTCTCTGCCAGCAGACGTGCACAGCGCAGTCATCTGGCAGCAACCATTACGGGCAACATAGGTCATATCTATTTCAATCTGGGCAGATACAACGAGGCCATGGATTGCTTCAAACAGGGATTGGAATTCTATCAGGAGATAAACGAAAGCCAAGGCGAGGCCAATATGTTGGGAGGAATGGCCGGAGTGCTTGTGTATCAGGGTGAATTCGATAAGGGTATGGAATTGGTGAGAAGGTCCTTGGAGCTTCAGAAGTTCAATAATCATCGTAGAGGAATTGCGGTTGCCATGATGAACATAGGCAGTACCTACCAACGTATGGGGAAACTGGATAAGGCAAAAGCGGAGTTCAAGAGTGCGCTCAATTACACAAGGTCCATCAATCTTAAGATGATTGAATACGAGATCCTTAAGAATCTGAGCGAAGTATCTGCCGATCTGGGAGAAACCGAAATGGCCACCGAGTACTTACGAATGTATATGGAAGGCCAAAAGGAGGAAAAGGCGCTTTCTGTCAAGCGAAAGAACGAGCAGTTCAAACAACGGCAGATGATCCGGGAAATGCAAGGAGAAAAGGGCAATGGATAAGAAGCCCGCTCAGACCTGGGCGTTGAACCTCGTACGTCCAGACCGTGTCATTTGGCGTAAAAGTTCTTTTTCAGTCGGAGAATAGGCTTCTCGAAATAATGCCAACTCAATGATGCGAATGGAGCAATGATGGCAAAGGCAAGCAGCGGTTTCAGAACAAGAAAAGCCCATAGTTCATCTTCAAGATGGGTTAGAACCAACACCCGTTGACCAATGAGCAGCCCTATCTCATGAAAACAGAAGAGCCCATAACTGATAACACCCAAGTAAGTAATGGTCTTCAGTCTACCGAATTTGAAGAAACTGTTGTCGCAGAAGTTCTGCTCAAAAATGAAGAACGATAGGATCAATGCATAGAACATCTTCTCAATGATGAGGCTCAAATACCCCGGCAACACCTGATTATTGAACACCGGGCCGTACACCAGCAACGAGAAGATGAACAGAAGATAGATGCCGACAATGGTTCCCTTTTTCAGGGTTTTTAAAGTTTCAAATCCCCAATTCCGGTTAAAGGAAATGAAGGCGAAGATGGCGCCCAGACAAATATCACCGAGCAGAAAAAGGGTGTGAAACCACAGATTCACGTCCGTTCCGAACAGTTTTATGGTGGTAACGGCAAACAGAACGAACAGCAAGGCGAACAACCATTTCTCATTCTTTCTGAAAACGATGAGCAGGAAAGGCCAGAAGATGTAAAACTGCTCCTCCACCGAAACACTCCATAATACACTGATGATGGGGGAGTGGGTCCAACCGTGTTCGATGAGAAAGAAGTTGCCAACGAACAGGATGAAATACCATGGGTTCCCTATCTCCTCGTATGGCTCCCCAATAAGCTCCATCCCGAACGGAACCACCACGAAACCAATGAAAAGTACCAGAAAGTAGAGCGGCCAGATCCGGAGAGCCCGCCTTATGTAGTAAAGCCATGGTTTGAACCTTCCGGCAATCTGTCGCTCTTCCAGAATGACCCACGTATTGATGTAGCTCGAGAGAACGAAAGCAAAGCTGAAACCGGTCTTACCGAAGATGTAGACGTAATTTTTTACCAGACCATAAACTTCTGAATGCATGATCTGTTCACTGTCCGTATCCAATGCATGACCGAGGAAAATGAACAGGAACGCCACAAAACGCAACGCGTCAAGGTTTTTAAAGAAGACTTTTTGCGCTTCAAGCATGCTGGTAATCCGGGCCAATTTACATCTTCGATGGATGTCGTTCAAAGCTAACAAGTACCTTCGACACAATTTTTAGTTTTGGTTTCCGTTCGCGGTGTCGAAAACCCCGTGAAAAGCCAATTTTCATAACTTTAAGACCTGTTCGCGAACATGACCAAAAAGCTCTTACCATCTCTTCTGTTAGCCAGTTCATTTTTCTTTGGAACAGATGTGGCGGCCCAAGCTCCGAAGTACAGTAATGAATTCTTATCGATAGGTGTTGGAGCCAGAGGTATGGGCCTGGGTAATTCGCTGGTGGCCAGCGTAAATGATGTGACAGGTGGTTACTGGAATCCGGCAGCGTTGCCATTGGCCGAAGAGAAGTGGCAGGTTTCGTTGATGCATTCAGAGTATTTTGCAGGTATTGCCAAGTACGATTATGCGGCTGTTTCGGCACCGATCGTAGATGCGCATACCCAAGCTTCGTTCAGCTTTATCCGTTTTGGTGTGGACGATATTCCGAACACCACTCAACTTATTGATGACGAAGGCAATATTGATTACGATAGGGTTACCGCCTTTACCGCAGCCGACTACGGGTTTCTGATAAGCGTAGGACGCAGAAGCCCCAAGATTCCCGGACTCCGATACGGAGGAACCGTGAAGATCGTGTATCGGCACGTGGGTAAATTCGCCAACTCGTGGGGTTTCGGTCTCGATGGAGGTGTGCAGTACGACCTTGGGAAATGGAAATTCGGCCTCATGGCGCGTGACGTGACATCTACGTTCAATGCATGGAACTTCACGTTGGATGATGAGACCAAGGAGGTTTGGTTGCAAACGGGCAACGAGATCCCGAAGAATTCGCTCGAGGTGACGCTGCCCAAGTTGATCCTTGGGGCCGGAAGAAGGTTCAACGTCTACAAGAAGTTCGGCCTCTATGCTGAGTTCGACTTCGATTTTACGTTTGATGGTAAGCGTTCAGTGCTCATCAAAGGAGACCCCATCAGTATTGAACCGCATGCAGGTATAGAACTGTTCTATTCCGATTTCGTCTTTGTCCGGTTCGGTGTCACCAATATTCAGGATTATACGGATGATGATGGAAAACGCATCTGGACCTGGCAGCCGAACGTTGGGATTGGCGTCCGTATCAAGGACTTCTACATCGACTATGCACTGACAGATGTCGGAAACCAATCCGTAGCATTGTTCAGTAACGTATTCTCCTTGCGGGCAGACATCCACAAGGACATGTTCAAGAAGAAACCGAAGACCGAATGAGGAAACTTATACTGATAGCCTTCTTGCTTCAGTCAGCTTTGACCTTCGCTCAGCCCTATGGCAACGAGTGGGTCGATGCATCCAAGCCTCATTTCCAATTCAAAATACATAGGGAAGGTATCTATCGCATCAGTTACCAGGTGCTTAACGATGCCTTGGTGGCCGAAGGATTCAATCTCGCATCGGTCGATCCGCGGAACATTCAGCTTTTTGCCCGCGGAGAGGAACAGCACATTTACGTGGGCGGAGAAGACGATGGCGTGTTCGACCCCAACGACTTCATTGAATTCTATGCACGCGGAAACGATGGGCAGTTTGACGATGACGTCTATTTCGATAATCCACTGAATAACGCCAATCCGTACTACAGCCTCATAAACGACACCATCCGCTATTTCCTTACGTGGAACAACTCCACGTCCAATGCCCGCATGGTATGGGAAACGGATGTGAATTTCACTGCCTACACCGCATCGCCATACATTATCCGCGATGAGATAGATGAGCTGCACAACAACTATTTCTATGGTGAGAGTTTCGTTCAGACCAACAGCACCAGCCCTATTTATGATGGAGGCGAGGGTTTTTACGGCTACTATTTCGACCCTGGTTTCGTTGATTCCTTCTGGAACCTTTCAACCCCCAACAGATACGTTCAGGGACCTGATGCAGAAATTGAGATAAGCGTGGTTGGCAATTCCTATGACGATAAGAACCTGCGTATCGTTGGTCCGTCCATCAACTTCGATACGGTGATGGAAAAGCGTAATGGATATCGTTACAATTTCACGGTCCCTACCTCATCACTCGGAGCCAACACATCCAATTTCACATTCTCCATACTCAATCCGGCAACTCCGGGCGGTTTCAGAGCAATTGTCGGATATGTTAAAGTGCGATACCCACAGACCCCTAATATTGGCAATTCGGCCTCGGCCAAGTTTCTTGTTGACGATAATCCGAACTATCCGACACAGGCAAAAAGCCGTGTTCAGCTCTCTGGTTACGCGCAA
>JBFHEW010000200.1:0-5583 GCA_041583955.1 Bacteroidia bacterium
ATTGTTGGAACGCGCGAACGCTTGCGTCCTGTTCTTCTTACAGCATCTGCAGCAGCGCTCGGTTTTCTGCCAATGGCCATTTCCACGTCTGCCGGGGCAGAGGTTCAACGGCCGTTGGCCACGGTGGTCGTGGGTGGCTTGATCACTGCTACCATGCTGACGCTGATCGTTCTGCCAGTGCTTTATGCGCTGTTGGATTCACCTTCTGAACCGAAAAACCCGAAACTGCCAAAAGCTGCGGTTGTCATTGCGATCTTGTGCTTTTTGGTTCCGGCAAGTGCCATTGCACAAGATGGGCCGCTTTCTTTGGAACAAGCCGTTTCGCTGGCCTTGGAAAACAACAGACAGTTGAAGGCTTCCAAGTTTGAAGTGGAGCGTAATAGGAATCTGATCGGGACCTCTATCGACATTGAGAAGACCCGGATCTACTACGGTTTTGATGAGAACAACATTGCAGTCAATAATGCCCCGCTGCATGTTTGGGGATTGAGTCAATCGCTCAGGTTTCCAACGGTTTACAGTGCACAGAGAAAGGTGCAGCAAGGACGTGTTTCGCTTGCGGAGCAAGAATATCGGTTGGATGAGCGCATGGTGAAACACGAGGTCAGCCGTGCATACGTTGCGCTAAGCCATGCGCAGCAGCTTCTTGAAGAATATGCCAGGTTAGACAGTCTATTCAGCGCCTTTGCCAATGGCGCACAGTTGAAATACGACCTGGGCGAATCCAATGAACTGGAGCAACTCACCGCTCAGGCCAAGTACCGTGACGTACACCTGAAATGGAATCAACAGAAGGAAAACGTGAAGGCGGCTCAGATCGAGCTCAATCGCTGGATTCAGACCGATTCGCTTCCCGAAGTTGCTGTGCAAGAAGTGCAGCCGTTGCAACCACTGCCATTGGATACAAATCAGCATCCGATACTCAAATATTATGAGCAGATGCAAACGCTGTCTGATCAGCAACTTAAACTGGCGCGACAACAGTTGCTGCCTGACATACAGTTCGATGTGTTTCAAGGAACGAACACAGCTGCCAATGCGCGCATTTATTCAGGTGTGCAGGCCGGATTGGCCATTCCTCTTTGGTTCGGTTCGCAGCGTGCAGATATACAAGCGGCAAGAACACAACGTGATGCGATTTCTGCACGATTGGAAGACCAGCAACTACAGCTCGTTTCCCACTATCGAACACTGCTTACCGAACTCGAAAAACAGCAACAGTCGTTGGCCGACTACAACGGGTCAGGAAAGCAACTGGCCGGGAAACTGATGAGTGGTAGCGAGCTGGCTTACCGTAATGGGGAGGTCGACTTTTTACAGTACGCACAGCTTCTGGAACAGGCCATCTCCATCAGGATACAATACTTGACGGACCTGCTCCAATACAACCGCACCGTTTTGGATATCAACTATTTAATGAACTGAAATGAGAACGAATCACTTCAAATACAGCTTTATCATCGCCATTTTCCCGTTGCTTTTAGTAGCATGTTCTTCTGACGTACCGGAAAGTGCCTCAGAAAACGGAGCCTTGGCTACGCAGACCGACCTGATAACCATTACCAACGAGCAATTCACATCATCGGGCTACCGGTTAGGAGGCCTCGAGAAAAGGATATTCGAAACAACCGTGCGTGTGAACGGGTCGGTGGATGTACCGCCAAAGTACCAAGCATCCATCAGCGCCTATTTCGGTGGCTACGTAAAACAGATAGATCTGCTTGTTGGCGAAAAAGTACGGCAAGGTCAGGTGCTTTTCACACTCGAAAACCCCGATTTCCTCGAAGTGCAGAAAGAGTATCTGCAAACCGCGGGCGAGTTGACGTATTTGCAGGAAGACCTTGACCGACAGGGCAATCTGGCCGAGGCCAATGTTTCTTCCAAGAAGAAGTTGACCAAGGCGCAGGCAGATTTTCAAATGATGAATGCCAAACACGCGGCACTGCGCAAGAAATTGCTGTTGATGCACGTGAATGTGGATGGATTGACTGCCGATAACCTACAGTCCAGTATCAGTATTCTCGCGCCCATCGGTGGATATGTTACCGAGATTGACGCCACGCCCGGCAGGTTCCTCTCGCCTTCTGATGTTGCCATGAGAATCATCAATACCGAGCATCTTCATCTCGAGTTGAACGTGTTTGAGCAGCATGCTTCGTCCATTGGAGAGGGGCAGAACATCCATTTCCGAGTGCAGAACGAGAAGGATTGGCGCCAAGCCAAAGTCCACCTCGTTAACAGGACCCTCGATCCGAACTCGCGTTCATTGGTCGTTCACGGACATGTGAATCCCGGGTTTGCCGGAGGACTTGCGGTGGGGTCTTACGTTGAAGCAGACATCGTTACTGGAGAGGACTCCCTTTTATCGCTTCCTTCCGCGGCAATTGTGGAGTTGGACAACCACCATTATGTGTTGCGGGTGGCTGAAGAAAAAGACGGTCTCACGCAACTTGAGCGACTCGAGGTGAAAGTGATAGGGGCCGAAGACGGTTTCACAGCTATTGAAGCCAACGATAACCTTGCTGTCTACGACAAGTTCCTGACAAAAGGCGCGTACAATCTCATTGTGGAGTGAACCAATCAATATGCGGGTTTGTTTGTTGCAACACTACCTGCCAGGTCATCATTATTAAGAATGGTTCTAAATAAAACGCAGACAGCACCTATAAATACGCAGATATTACATTTGCCGCTAGTAAAGCAAGGCCTGTTCAGGTTTCAACTAAAATCAGACATCAATGTCAAGTTCGATAGCTAAAAAGATAGCGATGGCCCTTTCCGGGTTCTTCCTGCTGATCTTCCTTCTACAGCACATGTCAATCAACATGTTGTCGGTCTTCAGCGAGGAAGCTTTTAATGAGGTATCACATTTCATGGGCTATAATCCATTGGTGCAGTTCGTACTGCAGCCTGTTCTCATGTTCGGGGTGATATTCCATCTTGGAATGGGCATTTACTTGGAGCAACAGAACCGTGCTGCCAGACCGATCAAATATGCCATGAACAAAGGCGAAGCCAACTCAACATGGATGAGCCGCAACATGATCATAACAGGGGTCACCATCATGCTGTTCCTTTTGTTGCACATGTATGATTTCTGGCTTCATGAAATGACGGTGAAGTACATTGATGTTAAACCGGAAGACCCAACAAGATATTGGGGAGAACTGCACGATAAGTTCCGCAGCCCGATCCGTGTCGGTATCTACCTGCTTTCGTTCGTTTTCTTGGCGTTGCACCTTATGCATGGATTCCAATCGGCTTTTCAGTCGGTAGGATTCAACCACCGCAAATACACGCCAGTCATTAAGAAGCTTTCAAACATTTACGCCATTGTGGTGCCGCTCGGATTCGTAGTCGTTGCGGTCTATCACTTCATGACACAATCATAAAATAGGAACCATGTCATTGGATGCCAAGATACCTGAAGGTCCTATCAAGGATAAATGGACCAACCATAAGAATCACATCAACGTTGTAGGTCCTGCCAACAAACGCCACATCGACATTATCGTTGTCGGTACGGGTTTGGCCGGAGGCTCTGCTTCGGCCTCGTTGGCCGAAATGGGCTACAACGTCAAGGCCTTCTGCTACCAGGATAGCCCACGGAGAGCGCACTCCATTGCTGCCCAAGGAGGTATCAATGCTGCTAAGAATTACCAGAACGATGGCGATTCGACCTACCGTTTGTTCTACGACACGGTGAAGGGAGGCGATTACCGAGCGAGAGAAGCGAACGTGTATCGTTTGGCAGAGGTTTCTGCCAACATCATTGACCAATGCGTAGCGCAAGGAGTTCCATTTGCAAGAGATTACGGTGGTCTTTTGGACAACCGCTCGTTCGGTGGTGTGTTGGTTTCCAGAACATTCTATGCCAAAGGGCAGACCGGACAACAGTTGCTGCTCGGTGCTTATTCGGCCATGAACCGTCAGATAGCCAAGGGTAAGATCAAAATGTACAACCGACATGAGATGTTGGATGTGGTGCTGGTGGATGGCAAAGCCCGCGGGATCATTGCCCGTAACCTCATTACAGGTGAGATCGAAAGGCATTCGGCTCACGCGGTCATTATTGCGACCGGAGGTTACGGAAACGTATTCTACCTGAGTACCAACGCCATGGGGTCGAATGTTACCGCTGCATGGAAGATCCACAAGAAGGGAGCTTACTTCGCAAACCCATGCTACACACAGATCCATCCTACCTGTATTCCGCGTTCGGGAGACCATCAGTCTAAATTGACCTTGATGTCCGAGTCGTTGAGAAATGATGGTAGAATCTGGGTTCCGAAGAAATTGGAAGATGCCAAGGCGATCCGTGAAGGGAAGCTGAAGCCTACGGACCTGAAAGAAGAAGACCGCGATTATTACTTGGAAAGACGCTATCCGGCATTCGGTAACCTAGTGCCACGCGATGTGGCCTCGAGGGCTGCCAAAGAGCGATGCGATGCTGGCTTCGGTGTAAATGCTACTGGCGAGGCCGTTTACCTTGACTTCAGCGCAGCCATCATGCGTTACGGAAAGACAGAGGCGCACATTCAAGGACTGCACAACCCAACTGAAGCGCAGATCCGCGAACTGGGCGAGAAAGTGGTGGAGGCCAAGTATGGAAACCTCTTCCAGATGTATGAGAAGATCGTAGATCAGAATCCGTACAAAACACCCATGATGATCTATCCTGCGGTTCATTACACCATGGGCGGTATCTGGGTGGATTATAACCTGATGACCACCATCCCGGGATGCTACGCGGCAGGGGAAGCCAATTTCTCTGATCACGGAGCGAACAGATTGGGAGCATCAGCCCTTATGCAAGGATTGGCAGATGGTTATTTCGTTTTGCCATACACCGTTGGCGATTACTTGGCCAGTGAGATCCGAACAGGAAAGATTCCTACCGATCTACCGGAATTTGAAGCGGCTGAGAAGCAGGTGCGTGAGCAATTGGAGAAATTCATCAACATTAAGGGAACCAAATCTGTCGACTACTTCCACAAACGGTTAGGAAAGATCATGTGGGACAACGTAGGTATGTCCCGTAATGCAGAAGGCCTCAAGGAGGCAATGAATGAGATTCGAAAGATCCGTGAAGAGTTCTGGAAGGATGTTCGTGTTCCAGGTAGCATCAACGAAATGAACCCAGAGTTGGAGAAAGCAGGTCGCGTGGCCGATTTCCTCGAATTGGGGGAGTTGTTTGCAAAGGACGCCCTGGAAAGAAACGAAAGCTGTGGAGGCCACTTCCGCGAAGAGTCTGTTGAGCTGGAAGGCGAGCAGAAAGGAGAAGCCAAGCGTGACGATGAGAACTATGCGTACGTGGCCGCTTGGGAATGGACCGGAGATCCTAGCGAAGCCAAGTTACACAAGGAGGAGTTGGAGTTCCACGATATAGAACTGAAGCAAAGAAGCTATAAATAAGAAATCCGAGAGACATGAATTTAACACTCAAAGTCTGGAGACAGAAGGACGGAAAAGCCAAAGGATCGCTTGAAACGTACCAAGTAAAAGACGTATCGCCTGATTCATCGTTCTTGGAGATGCTTGATATGGCAAATAACGACCTGATAGAAGGCGGGAAAGACCCGA
>JBFHEW010000201.1:0-5551 GCA_041583955.1 Bacteroidia bacterium
GGCCCAGCGGAATGGTTGAGAAGGTCTATGACGTGCCTGCCAACCAGACGATCCATCTGGTTGAAGGAAGTATGCCGGTCGGTGTTGAAATTTGGAGGTCACCAGAAGATTGCCCGATCAGATTGCAGCACAACACGGTTTTTGTGCTCAGGGAATTGAATGCGTTGAGGGTGGTGAACCAATTGGGGCAGGAAGTGATGGTGCTGTCCCGTTTGCCTGATCAGCGATCGGTGGAATTGGGACATTTGGATTCCGGCATCTATTTTATTCAATGGACTGATGCGAATGGCTCTGTGGGAACGGTTCCGTTCTCGAAGGTCCGATGACCGGATACTTTCTTAACGAGGTCTTCGTGCTTATGAAGCGCAATCGCCTCATCTGTCACAGCCAGTTGGTCGATAGCTGTTGAGAATCATGAGAAAAACTATGCGGTCAATTGCTGCATGGGCCTTCATTTGGAGGTTACCTTTGTGGTCAGTACTCTCAAACGCATTCTATCCATGACTTACGGTCAGATCACAGCCGAACTACAAGAACAACTCAGGGCAATTGTCGGGGCAGACAATTTCTTCATCGATGAGGAAACGCTCACCACGCACGCGTCAGACCATACGGAAGACCATGTTTTCATGCCGCAGGTGGTGGTTGTGCCCGGCACGGCCGAAGAGGTTGCCGCGGTGCTCAAACTGTGCAACGACCATGTGATCCCGGTCACACCGCGTGGAGGTGGCACCGGGCTGAGCGGTGGCGCGCTTCCAGTAAGAGGAGGGGTGGTTGTAGCCATGAAGCGCTTCAATCGGATAGTGGAGATCGATGAGCTGAATTTGCAGGCCACGGTTGAACCCGGAGTGATAACGGAGGTGTTTCAGAATGCGGTGAAGGAGAAAGGCTTGTTCTACCCGCCCGATCCTAGCAGTAAAGGCAGCTGTTTTCTTGGAGGAAACCTTGGCGAGAACGCTGGAGGTCCGAAAGCTGTGAAGTATGGCGTAACGCGCGATTACGTGCTGAACATGCAAGTGGCTCTTGTAACAGGCGAGGTCATTTGGACAGCAGCCAACGTGCTGAAGAATTCCACTGGTTATAACCTCACCCAGTTGATGTGTGGCAGCGAAGGAACACTCGGTATCATCACCCGCATCGTATTCAAACTTCGTCCGTTCCCGAAGAAAGATGTAACGCTGTTGGTGCCGTTCACAACATCAGAAGAAGCGTGCAGGGCCATTTCGGGTATTTACATGGCCGGAATTACGCCTTCCGGAATGGAATACGTGGAGCGCGATGCCATTGAGATCACCATGAAGTATGTGGATGAGGTGCTTAGCGCACCGGTGGCCATCGATCTGCCCGATCACATCAATGCCCACCTCATCATTGAGTTGGATGGGAACGATGACGAGGTGCTGATGCGTGATGCGGAGAAGATTGTTGAAGTGCTGGAGAATTACGAAACGGGCGAAGTCTACTTTGCGCAAAGTGCTGAGGAGAAGGAAGGGCTATGGAGACTGAGGCGTAATGTTTCTCCTGCTGTCAATTCGTACACGCTCACCAAGGCTGAGGACGTGGTGGTCCCGAGAGGTAATCTGCCAAAGCTGGTCACTGCCATCAAAGAGATTGGCAAGCAGTATGGATTCCGCTCGGTGTGTTTCGGTCATGTGGGAGACGGGAACCTACATGTGAACGTGATGAAGGAGCAATTGGATGATGCGTATTGGAACAAGGAGGTGAACGAGGGCATCAAAGACATCTTCAAGGCTGTGATCGCCCTTGGAGGTACATTATCCGGTGAGCACGGCATCGGTATTGCCAAACGGCCATACATGCATTTGGCCATGGCCGAAAAGAACCTGGAATTGATGCGCGGAATCAAGGCCGTCTTCGACCCGAAGGGGATATTGAATCCGGAGAAGATCTTCTGATCATTCTTTGCGTAGGGTCAGTCCTGCCGCTTTTTAACTGTCTGGAAGTGTTCAGTTCATAGGATCGCGTCAGGTCCGTGAGGCAAGTTATTCGTGCCATTCATTGTAAGAGGCTTTCAGAGACGCCAATCTAGCTACACGCGTTACGCCAATTCCGTTCCGGTCAGGACGATGAACAAAGAAGTGCACTGCGCTTCATCCGTCTCTCGATCTGCCTGTTGTATCATAGAAGCATCCTTGGTTGATGAAGCAGGCCTATCCGTAGGATGATACTTCCCGATGTCCATCCCGAGAACGATTCTGCTTCACGTTAGCGACTCATCTCCATCGGTTCTCATGCGAACGTATGCCCAACAGTTCACTGGTGCTGAATTTTACCAAAGATTGGATTGTCTTGGGATTTCCATTGTAATGTGGTGCATCGCACTCAATCCCCGCATCTCGTGCGCTTAGTGCTGATCAGTCTCTTCCGAGTAGTTCTTGTGGCTGATAGAAGTGCATCGAAACTGTTAAAATCAGCATATCAAAGTAAAGACAATCGTAATGCTACAACAAAGAATCGGACAGTAAAGTGTTGATAGAGAAAGCCTCGAAAATCCATGGTTGTAAGGAAAAATATGTTGTAATTAAATAAAAGAATGTCTCAAAACGCTCCATGATACGAGGTATTAAGAGTGAATAAACTGAGGTAAAGAGCGAAAAGAAATCTGTTTATCAGTCTTCGATGATTCTAAAATAGAGTGTTGAATGATAAATGAAAAAATGTTCGGTTATCGGAACTTTAAAAAAAAACGAGGCAAAATGACCGATTGTCAAGCATATGACAAACCGTTTACTGAATGTTCAAAGTCGATAGGCTCCAGAGGGCCGACCTGATCAGCATGCAAGACCGCAATATTGCTGCGATGAAGGGCCTTGCGCTCCTGGTCAGCGATTATCTACGGCAAGCAACTTCATTCAAATGCAATCAAGCATGAAGTTCCAGTTAAACCGATAATACTCACCATCAACTAGATATCGAAAGTACCACACCATGACAAGACCGATTCTTCAAACGTTACTGTTCTCATTGATGATTTCCTCGGTATCGTGTGTCAGGTCGCTTGCTCAGCAGGCAGGTCAGCCACCCTTACATATCGTTTGGAGTTCATTGACAGAATTCGCTTCCATTGAGAGTTCTCAAATTGCCATATCAAGTCCTCATTACCCAAGCGCCAGTAAGGATGATTCAAAGTTCAGGAGCTGGATAGCGGAATACCCTGACGAAGTGGATAGGGTCCTAGGGTTGTTCGAGCAGAATGGCGTGGTTCCTTCCCGTGTGCAACTTGGGATCGGAGAACGACAAGCCGTATATGCTGATGTTGTGCCGTATTGGCCAAATGCGTTGAGCGCCTTTGGTACAGCCATGGAAATAGCAAAACAACTTCCACACATGCCTTCGCCAAAGGATTATTGTTCTGTTGCCGGATACGTGGCTGATCAGGAGAAACTGAACTCTTGGAGAGGAAGCGCATATCAGAAAGACAAAGGCGGAGCATTGGATACGGCAAACGCCCCCGATCCGAATGACCTTTTCAATACGGAGGTCTATCCGTGTTTAGCTCAATATTACAATGCTGTAGACAGATGGGTCTATGAGTATCCGGAGGAGTATTTCAAGTTGATGGATGCCTGCGATTGTGGAGAAGGGGATGGACCGGAAGTGCGGATGATAATGCCGGACAGCCTTAGGCCTGCATATGTTCCTGTGATGGAACGGGTAAAGGAGCAGGAAGAGGTGTCGAATGAAGCTGACTCCTATTTTGAACGTGTTGATGTGCCCAAAGGACTGCTCGCACAAGAGAGTCCACTGGTCCTTGTCGGAAATACTCACCCTGAGCTTGACATTGCAGCAGCTGAAGAAATGCTCAGGTCATGTGGGGTGGAGACATTTGCGAATCATCTAAGCTTGAAATTGGACGAGAAGCAATTCTGGTTCATCCTATATGCAGCAGCCACGTGGTATCATGAGCACGACAAGGCGTTGTTCGATAAGTTGGCTTCTGCTGAGGGTTTTAGGGAAGACGGGTTTATGGTCGGGCTCGGTTCGGGGTCGATTAAGCTGAACCATATTTCCAATGAAGATTTTCTCATCACTTATAAAAACCTGAGAGATGAAGAATAGACCTTTACACAATGTATTTTACACTGCCGCAATATTCCTCTTTAGCGGTCTCAGTGCTGTTGCTCAGATTGATAGTGATGGCGCCATGCGGATATTCCATTACACGGACTACTTCTACACGAACAACAACGATGAAGGAGGAACGGACGAGCATACATGGTATTACTATCGCAGAGAAGCGGGAGACGCAAGAGGAAATGGTAACGGTTGGAATCAGGCCATATGCGAACCCAGAAACTGTGGAGGTGGCTGTTACGGGTATCCTGGTTGGGGCGATGATTATACCTATTGGGGGACTACGGTTCCTACCCAGTTCAGAATGAGGGGTCGGTATTGGGAGGATGACCATGGAGGACGGTGTAGTTACGACACCCATCATTGGTACCATAACCATGATGACGATTATAACAATTGGGAACAGCAGTACAACGTCAGGCAGGGTTGTCCCTACGTTTGGACGTACTACGGCTGGAGAGGTAGCTTTTGGAGAAATGTGCATTACACAAGGACCTACTATACTTCACCAAGACCGGATTATGCACGAGCCAATGGCTCCACCGCTCTATCCATCTGCGGACCCGGTTGGGTCACGCTTTCCAGTTCAGGAAGGCAGTGTAGTAGTAGTCGCTACTATTGGTACATCGCAGGAGGGGCATATCTCGGTAACACGACCGGCACATTGAGTGTGTACGTGTCAGGCACCACAACATACAGGGTTTATACGAACGATCAGGGAGCCAACAGTTATTCGTACCGCGATGTGACAGTTACGGTGAACAATCCTCCCACGGCCTATGCTGGCGCTGATGTGAACCAATGCGGTACCGGTAGCTTCACGCAGAACGATGCATCGGCTTCAGGAAGTAGCCTTTCTTATTCATGGTCATGGACACCGTCTTCCGGGTCCGCCTCCTTATCGGGCGCCAATACGCTTGATAATTGGGTTCTTACCCCTACGGCCAATAATGGCTCAGGAACATTGACCTTAACGGTGAGCAGTCCTGGCTGTCCGAATGCAACAGATTCGAGAGTGATGACATGGGACCGCCAGGCCACTGGTAGCGCTGGACCAACCATCAACCAATGTTTCACAGGGTCCTTAAGTGCAATTTCCATGAGTGGGGCATCTATCAATGGTTATGGTGAGAGCGCTACGGGAACATGGTCTACCCAAGGTGGTACGGGAACAGGAAACTGGTCTCAGAATCCAAGTAATCCGGCCGCAGCAACCTTTACTCCCACTTCCAACAGTGGCAGTAGAACCATGCGGCTTCGGGTCCAATCAACCAGCGGAAATTGTAACGGACAGTACACCGATTACACAAGAACCGTCAATTGGAGCAGGTTGAATGCCTATGCCGGTCCTAACGTAAGCCAATGTAATCTGAACAACATTACCACTTCGGGGGCCACGATAACCGGAGTCCATGGTGGTTACTATTGGACCTATTCACCGATATCAGGTTCTGCA
>JBFHEW010000202.1:0-5491 GCA_041583955.1 Bacteroidia bacterium
GAGCTGATCAAGGAGGTGGCAGATCAATTCGCTACACAACCAATGGATTTTTGGGTGAATAGATTGGAAAAGGAAGATGTTTGTCTCTCACCCGTTCTAACTGTTCAAGAAGCGGCTGCACACCCACTGTTCAATGGTGAATTTCCAAAGCCTTTTGGTTCTGTTAAACTATCGCCAGCCCCGAAATTGGGAGCGGATAATGATGTATTGCTGCGTTAATTTTAAAATCGTGCCTTCAGTCATGCAATCAAGTCCAGACCCTAATATCTTAAAAGAACTTACCACGTTCAAAATGCCCTATGGCAAATACAAAGGCACGGTCATTATCCGTATTCCGGTGCACTATCTGGAGTGGATGGCATCGCAAGGTTTTCCTGCCGGAAAGTTGGGGATGCTGCTTTCTACAGCACACATCATTAAAACAAACGGGTTGGAACATCTGGTGCCTCGGTAATTAGGCTTGTATCGATCGGAACTTGGATTGCACAAAAAAGCCCGATAAGTATTAAGATATCTATCGGGCTTCGGGTGAGGCGTTATTGAGGTCAGTCAATGTATTCCTTGAACTCGAAATCCATGCCTACCGTGCGTGCAAACACGTGGCCAAGGTCAAGAATATCGATGTCGTCTTCTTCATAGTACCAGAATACTTTCACAGCGTGGCCAGCATCCTTCATTTCCTTCAAATGCTTCAGAATGTCAGAAATCGATTTGGAAGATGGGGTATTGAAATATTCCAATTTGAAAACGAAGTCCGTACTCGCATTGGGTTTCGCAGAATAGCTCTCCAACCATTCGAGGATGGGCAGATAGAATCCTTTTGCATTGAGCGGAAACGATCTTCCGGTTATTTCAAACTTATTATCACCTGCATCTAAGGTTACTTGTGGAGTTTCCTTGGTAGCCTCCAACTTCAATGCTTTCAAATCTCCCATTCGCTTATGGATTTACGTGTACTGTCCGTGGTCAGACGGTTCGCACACAAATTAACATAAACCGATACGGTCTCGCAACGTTAAAAGTTGCACCGGTCAATATATTCCATGCATTTTCTTCTTGATCATCGGGGTCAACAATATTAAAACCAGGCCTGCTCCAATAGGAAGTCCGGTGTATATCAGGAAGAACGTGGACATCGAATACATCTCTGTTATTTTGTCGATGAGGCTACCTGTCCAACCGGCCAGATAATTGGCCACTGCAGATGCAAGGAACCACACACCGAACATGAGCCCTACCAGTCTTGCAGGTGCCAATTTGCTCACGTACGAAAGTCCGACCGGTGAGAGCGTGAGTTCTCCCATGGTATGGAGGAAGTAGGCCAGAATGAGCCAGACCATACTTACCGATGCCGTGGCTGCCCCAGATGGAATGGAAGCAGACCCGAAGGCAAGCACTCCGAAACCTAATCCGAGAAGGATCAACCCCATGGCAAATTTGACGGTTGCCGAAGGATTGAGTTTGCTTTCCCATATCTTGGAGAAGATAGGGGCGCAGGCAATGATGAAGAACGAATTGAGGATTCCGAACCACGAAGCAGGAACCTCACTTGCGTCCTGTGCAAACTCATTCTTTATCATCCAGAGGGCAACTCCCCAAATGATCACAAAGCTGGAGCCCAGGAAGATATTCGACAGGGCGTAGCTCTTGAATGTGCTTCTGAATAATGAGATGAGCACGTAAGTGACGATGGCCAGCGGAGTGATGGTAAGAATGGTATTGAACCACCGGAACATGTCTGCAGCATTGCCTGTGAGCAACCGGTCGGTGTAGTCTTTCGCGAAGATCGTCATCGATCCTCCAGCCTGTTCAAATGCCATCCAGAAGAAAATGGTGAAAAATGCCAGAATGCCGATCACCATCAGGCGGTCACGCTCCACATTTGCAGGAACGTTCTCTTCCTTGTCCTCGTCAATTTCCATATGTCCTTGCATCTGCGAAACTTCGAGATGTTCGTCCTTTTTCGGTTTCAGGCCTATGTTCCCGAAAATTCCTTGTGCAAAGTAGAACTGCAGCATGCCCAAGAACATGAATATTCCGGCCAGACCGAACCCGAAGCTCCAACCGACCTTTTCACCGATGTAACCGCAAAGCAGAATGCCTAGAAACGCCCCAGCATTGATGCCCATGTAAAAAATGGTGTACGCTCCGTCTTTCTTTTCGCTGTTACGCGGGTATAGGTTACCCACTATGGACGAGATATTCGGTTTGAAAGCTCCGTTGCCTATGATGAGTAGGAAAAGACCAAGGTAGAAGGTGGGTTCTGTTTCAAACGCCATGGATGCATGGCCGCACGTCATTAAGAAAGCGCCCAGCAGCACTGCACGTCTGAAGCCAAGCACCTTATCGGCCAAGAGGCCACCGAAAATAGGGGTGAGGTAAACAAGACCTGTGTACATGGCGTAAAGCTCCAGCGCGTCTTCGCGTTCCCAGGCCCAACCGCCTTCATCCAGTCCGCTTACCAGAAACAGCACGAGAAGTGCCCGCATGCCATAGTAGGAGAATCGTTCCCACATTTCGGTGAAGAAGAGGATGAACAATCCTGCCGGATGTCCGAATAGTTGTTGCTGTTGGTTAGCTGTCATGGTTGCTTTTTAAGTGGCTCAAGAAAGGTTTTGAAAGTAGATAAATTATGAATCAGAGGTTCTTTCTTATGAAGTCGGTCATTTTGGTGAAAAGATGTAGGCGCGTGTTCTTGCCATAGATTCCGTGGTTACGGTCCGGATACATGTAGAAATCGAATTGTTTGTTTGCTTCGATCAGTGCATCAACCATTTCAACGGAATTCTGGAAATGCACATTATCGTCTCCGGTACCATGGACCAGCAGGTAGGCGCCTTTCATCTTCTCCACATGATTGATGGGCGAACCATCGTCATAGCCCTTTGGGTTCTCCTGTGGGGTGCGCATATAGCGCTCGGTGTAGATGGAATCGTAGAAACGCCAATTTGTAACTGGCGCCACTGCAATACCCATGGAAAAGTGATCGGCCCCTTTGGTGAGTGCCAACGAGCTCATGTAACCACCGTAACTCCAACCGTTCATGCCAATTCTTTGGCTGTTCACATACTCCAATTTCGACAGGTATTTCGCGGTTTCAACATAATCTTCCAACTCCAAACGGCCCAATTGCTTGTAGGTACAGTTCTTAAAATCGCGCCCTCTGCTGCCCGTTCCCCGATTATCTACCGATACGATGATGTATCCTTTTTGCGCGAGCATGAGAAACCACATGTTCCTTTCTGTACCCCAGTAGGCATCCCAAGAGTCATTTACCGTGTTGCTGCCCGGCCCACCATAAACGGTAAGCAGAACGGGGTATTTGCGGGTAGGGTCGAAATCAACGGGTTTTATCATCCAGCCATTAAGCGATGTGCCATGAGATGGTTTGAAAGAAAAGAACTCTTTTTGCGGGGCATTGACAGTGGCCAGTTTCTGCTTCAGGGCAGCGTTGTCCTTCAATACACGCACCAACTTTCCCTTGTCAGTGTAAAGTGCAATGAACGGGGGAGTATTGGCATCTGAATGTTTGTTGATGAAAAACTCCATGGATCTGCTGAACTGAGGAGTGTGCTGGCCTTTTTCAGGAGTCAGTTTCCGTTTGTAAGTGCCGTTGAGTGTAGCGGCAAACACGTGCCGCTGCGATGGACCATCTTCTGACGATTGGTAGAAGAAGGTCTTCCCCTTCGTATCAATGCCATAGAATGCAATGACATCCCATTCGCCTGATGTAAGCTGTGCTTTTTCATTGCCGGCAACATCATATAGGTACAGGTGATTGTACCCGTCTTTCTCGCTGCTCCAGATGAATTCCTGACCACCATCCAGAAAAGTAAGGTTGTCTGTGATTTCAATGTAGGTTTCTGACGATTCTTTCAATACAAGTCGGGTTTTCCCCATAAGTGCATCGGCAAACAAGAGTTCCAGTCTGTTCTGCAAACGATTCATCCGTTGTATGGATAGGGTTGCCGGGTCCTTGGTCCATTTTATACGAGGTATATAAATGTCGTCCCGGTCTCCGATGTCCATTTTCGCATTGGTCTCGCGTTCCAGGTTGTAGACATGGATCTTGACCTTCGAGTTCTCCTCACCGGCCTTAGGGTATTTGTATCTTTCCTCAGTTGGATATAGTTGGCCATCATATTTGGTCATTGAGAATTCCTTCACGTTTGTTTCGTTGAATTCATAATAGGCTATGAAACGGCCGTCTGGCGACCATTGAAACGCTTTCGTGAACGAGAATTCCTCCTCATAGACCCAATCGCTCATGCCATTGATCACCTTGTTCCATTTTCCCGTGGTAGTGATCTGTTTGGTGGTTTTCGCGTCCAAGTCCTCAACAAAAAGGTTGTTGTCCAATACGTAAGCAACCTGATTGGAAGTAGGGGAGAAGGTTGCATGGAATACATGTTTACCATTAGCTATCTGCTGAAGTTTCCCGTCTGTTCTGTCAAGGGCGTAATACCTGTAGCTTGATGAGTGACGGTAAACCGGATTCTCATCCGTGGCTATCAGGAGTTTCGTTTCGCTCTGATTGAATTCGTAGTCGCTGATCTTGATCTGCTTCCCATCTAGGATGAGTTTGCTAGCGTCAACGATCAGATCTGTGGAGTCTCCGGTCTGATAGTTGAAAGCAATGATGCTGCCGGCCTCCAACGTGGTGTAATGTTTTCCATCGTTCAGAGACCTTATCCCGAAAACACCTTCATCCCTGTAGGTTCTGTTTTTCCAAATGTCTTCGAGTGTGATTTCCGACTGTGCCTTAGTGTGGGCAGTGTTGCAAATGAGAAGCGCTGCCGCAATGGCTCTTTTCCAATGTCGCATCATAGGGAGATCAGGTTTGCTTTAAGTCGATCAAATCTAAACATTACCTGATACACAGTTCATCGATCATGGGCTGGCGAGAGGTATAGAATGACCGCATGGATCTGTAAGGTCAGTGTTAAATTTGTTGAGAGTTAGGCGCTAAGACCCTGATTAATTCGTGTCATTCATCTACTTTACTGGCAATCAATGAAGCGGTAGGTTGCAGTCTCGGTAAGTGTCTTCGAATTATGGATTGTGATCTGAAAATCCATGCTTTCTGGTTGAAATATTGGATGTTGAGCGTGATTGACCGGTTTCTATTGGCAAGTTAAATCCGTGCGTTTATTTCTGGCTCCATAAAAGTTAAAGAATCTGTTGTCTTGCGTAGTGGTGCCTCGTGCTGAACATTCACAATGGTGCCAGCGATTGTAATTGCGAAAATCACGCTGGTTCAGTACGAGAAACACGTAATAATGTATGATGTGGCTTTTAACTTAGTGTAATGGTTTAATCATCGTTCAATGGTGTTCGGGAGTTTCGTTGCATGTCTTAATAACAAAGTAACGGAGTATTAATAAATATTTGCCCAATCAATTTTCAGTGTGTGAAAGCATTGAAATTATGTTGTAATTAATGATGTAAATGTCTCTCCACATATACAATTTATGACTGTCACAATTAAAAA
>JBFHEW010000203.1:0-5485 GCA_041583955.1 Bacteroidia bacterium
CGTCCAAACCATCTTCAATGGAAACGATCGGGTATTTGGATGACCAATCCTTCCAAAGCGATACCATGTCGCTACTGCTCAATTTATCGCCAGAGGATTTGTGCAGGTGATAGACACCCTCATCCTTCAAATAAAACTCAGACGAGGCAGCATCCATTGCCAAATACACGTCCTCGCCCGGGCGATAACCTGCATTCTCAATGGCCTTCAGAATAACCTCCACAGCCTCATCATTGGACTTCAGGTTAGGTGCGAATCCACCTTCGTCTCCAACGTTGGTAGAATATCCTTTGTCGTTAAGCACCTTTTTAAGATGATGAAAGACCTCTACTCCCATACGCAGTGCATTCGAGAACGAATCAGCACCCGCAGGCATGATCATGAACTCCTGAAAATCGATGCTGTTGTCTGCATGAGATCCTCCATTGATGATATTCATCATCGGCACAGGCAGCAGATTGGAGTTAACGCCTCCCACGTAGCGGAATAGCGGCTGACCGGCCTCTACGGATGCGGCCTTGGCCACTGCCATGGAAACGCCAAGGATGGCATTTGCCCCCAAGTTTCCTTTGTTGGCCGTGCCATCCAATTGCAGCATGGTATTATCTATCAAATGCTGCTCAAATACATTCATTCCGAGAATGGCCTCAGCAATGGCTCCGTTCACATTCTCCACTGCTTTGAGCACTCCTTTTCCGAGGTAAACCGACTTGTCTCCATCGCGAAGCTCAACCGCTTCGTGTTCGCCTGTAGATGCACCGGACGGGACCGCAGCTCTACCTACTACTCCATTCTGCGTAGCTACATCCACCTCAACGGTAGGATTACCACGCGAATCAAGGATCTGTCTGGCAACTATATCTGTTATATATGTCATTTGAAACTGTGATTGACGGTTTGAGGATTAAGCAGGCACCACTTTGAGAAGATCGATGAAAGCATCGAACAGGTAACGGCTATCATTCGGTCCGGGAGACGATTCAGGATGATACTGCACGCTGAATACCGGTCGACCCTTGAGGCGAAGTCCGGCCACGGTATCATCGTTGAGATGTACGTGGGTTATTTCAATGGCGTCATTCTTCTCGCAGTCCTCACGTTTAACCACAAAGCCATGATTCTGTGAAGTCACTTCGCATTTTCCGGTCCGTAGATTCTTTACCGGATGATTGATACCCCGATGGCCGTTGTGCATCTTGTACGTTCCGATGCCCTGGCTGATGGCCATCACCTGATGCCCGAGACAGATTCCGAAAACGGGAAGACCGGAATCGATCATCTTCGAAACCGTAGCGCTCACCTGTGGCATGGCAGCAGGGTCGCCCGGGCCATTCGATATCATGAATCCTTCCGGATTCCATTCCATTATCTCCTCAAACGATGTGTGCATTGGGAACACTTTCATATAGCATCCGCGTTCTTCGAGACATCTGAGGATGTTCGTTTTCACACCGATATCCAAAACTGCCACTCTATAAGTTGCATCTTCCTCTCCAAAAGTAAATGGCTCTTGCGTGGAGACCTTTGACGAAAGTTCCAATCCTTCCATTGACGGAACATCGGCCAGTTTCTTCTTCAGCACCTCAAGGTCCAACTCATCTGACGAAATAATGGCGTTCATGGCGCCTTTATCCCGGATGTGCTGAACAATGGCACGGGTGTCGACATCCGAAATCCCGACCACTCCATTCTCTTCAAAATACTCCTGAATACCTCCTTTGGCACTTGGGCGGCTGTAATTGGGCGAGAAATACTTGCAAACCAATCCGCTGATCTTCATCGAATCGGATTCCACGTCCTCATCGCTGATGCCGTAGTTGCCTATATGAACATGTGCTGTTACCAGTATCTGACCGAAGTAAGATGGATCGGTGAAAATCTCCTGGTAGCCGGTCATTCCAGTGTTGAAGCAAATCTCTCCAGTAGTGGTTCCTATCTTTCCTGCTGCTTTTCCTCTAAAAACTGTTCCGTCCTGTAGAAGTAGGATGGCGTCAGGCCTATTCTGGTATTTCATCTGAGATTGGGTTTTGGCAAAGGTACGCAGCCACGACCGAAACCTGGTCAAGCCCGGGTCGCTTTTTTCCACAGGATGTCAACGATGCCGATGCTGAACGGACATCCGTTCCGATCGGATTCTGAAATTGGGCGAATTTCCATGACCTTTGAAGGATGAAACACCTATTCGTCATCTTTGCCCTCTCGGTCTCAGTGCCTGTTGCATGGTGTCAGACCAGGATCCTTCATTACTCGGAAACTTCGGGCTACGACCACAATACCCGCTCCCAGTCACTGGCCATGTTGCAAGCCATGGGAGCAACCAATGGTTTTCTTGTTGATGACGATGCGACAGGCGATCTGTTCAATTCGATCTCAACGCTCCAGGAGTACAGCGTAATCGTATTCAGTAACACATCAGGAAACGCCATCCTTGATGCTTTTCAGAGGACCAATTTTGAGCAATACATCAACAGTGGAGGCTCGTATCTGGGCATACATGCAGCATCCGACACCTACCGGCATAGCAGTGCTAACGGAAACAACACCGGCACGTGGGATTTCTATGCCGAACTGGTTGGCGCCAGCGTGCAAGAAAGCCCGAATCATGTGAGCGGTACCCCACAGTACAGCATGGCACATATTGCCGACCATCGTTCTACCGACAACATTCCTGATCCGTGGGTTAAGAATGAGGAGTATTACTATTGGGAGAATGGCTACTTCGGCAACAACAACACCGTTGTACTGGAAGTAGAGGAAACCATCGGCCCGAACAATATCGTGAACAGTTATGACGCTGCCCGTCCCATGTCGTGGTATCGGCTACTGCCGCAAGGTGGAAAGATGTTCTACACAGCTTTGGGTCATTCGGCTTCTGACTATGTTTCCGATCAGCTTTTCATCAATCATATAGAAGACGCACTGCTCTGGATACTTGACCCTACCGTGGGGATCGGAACAGACCATGGCCTCTTGACAGATACGCGACTGTCGGTTCAGAACGGAATCGTCTCAGTGTGGTCAAATGCAGAGAAACAGCGGTTTGATATCACCATTGCCAACACATTGGGACAGATAACGAACACAGCGACAGACGTCACTCAATTTGACCACACGATACTACAACCCGGAGTGCACCTGATCCGCTTGACCACAGCCGATCAAGTGCACACAACCAGGTTATTGGTTCATTGACCTGTGAAGGTGAACTCGCCAGGAATGACCCCAACATTAAATGTATCAACAGGTGTTCCGTTTTGCTGGTAGCGGTAGATCTTCCCATTGGAATTGAAATCGCCAGCATCTGAAACGTAGATGACATCGGTCTGCGGATCAACATTCACTTTATACGCAGATGTATTCAAAAACGCTGTTGTAGAGATGGATGGAGTGGAGATATCCATCTTGAAAACACCACCATTTGTCCAATACAGCACCGTTCCGGCACCGTTGGTTTTCAAGCTCGATGGGAAATCCGACAGGGTAAAATCAAGAGATACTTCAATACTCATTGTCGTAGGATCAATGCAAACGAGTTTGGGTGCTTCTGTTCCCCAACCACCGTTGGTAAGGATCCACACTTTCCCGTTGGCATCCATAGTCAGATTACTTGGTCCCACGCCTACATAGACGCTATCCATCAGCGTATTATTCAGGGTATTGATCTTATACACCTGATCGGCACCTGTCCCGGCTGCGATCACACCGCTTGATGTCTTCACCATTTCCTCCACTTGGCCTGCAATGGCAATGGTACCGCTGGTTGCCAACGTTTGAGGGTTGAAAATGGTGATCACACCCGAGAACAGATCGGAAACATAGGCCCTCGTGTTACTCACTATGCAGATGTATCGTGGCGAAGAAAGTCCCGTTATCGTTCCTTTTGAGCTCAGGTCTTCGAGATTCACGACTTCGATCTTACCTGAATTGTTGACAACCACATAGCCAACATCACCCAACGTCACCATGCTTTGGGCCACATCGCCAAGCGGAATGGCATTCACGGCCGTGAAAACGTCATTCATCAACGTATCCGTGTATTTGTTGAAGAACGAAAGACTTGCGTTACCTCCTTGGAAATTGCCTTCGTGCACCACGAACACACCGTTGGTGAAGGAATCGAAATTGTTCTGCTCATCTGGATCGTTGGTATTGCAGGATGCAAGCGTCAGAATGGCAGCGATGGGCAATAAGAATAATTTTTTCATTGGAATTTATAGATTAGATTGATTAGAAATGATCGGCCGGGCATTGGTCGCCAAGCTATGGTTTGATACTCGGTATTGAAGAGGTTGTCGACCGTAAGGTCGATTCCTACGGTATGCTTCTTGAAATTGTACTCGTAGCCAACGGTGACATAGCTCAGCTGAAAGGCCGGTAGTGAGCTCCTATTGTCGGATGTCGTGTATCGCAATCCGGTGTACTGATGACCGTAAAGCAGAAATAGCCGTGCAAAATGAACAGAGAAACGAGCCTTGGCCTGATGTAACGGCACATAAATGAGTTGATTGCCCACAGAAGCATCGTTGGCCGAAACGCCCTCCGTCACCTTGGACGAAACCCATGTGTAAGCCCCATGCAGTTTCAGCATGAATCTGCCGATGCTCGCAGAGGTCTCGAGCTTGGCTTCCACGCCCTTGCTCGAAACGGCCCGCTTGTTCTGAGGCGTCCAAACATTGCCGTTTGGCAACCAAATGATCCAATTATCGATCTCCGACTGAAAGTAGGTGGCATCAAACCCGAATGAAATCCCCTTGATGTCCGTTTTCAGCGCCATGCCTCCTTCCCAACTGAACCCGGTTTCGCTTTTCAGGTCAGCGTTGCCGCCAGGTACCCAATAGAGGTCGTTGAGCGTGGCTGCACGATAATTCCGCGCCACGTTACCCTTTATGGACAACCAACCCGTTGGTTTCAACTCCAGACCAACCACTCCTTGCACCGGACTGAATTCCGCATCAACCACATCTTCACGGATAAGTACTTGGGCGGCCACCCATTTTTTCGGCACATATTTCAGCGAAGCAAATACCGCCTGACACCCACGCCAATGCGGTTGGGAGCGGTACGAACTGTCGGACCGTGCGTGCTCGGTGAAAACATCGCCTCCAGCCTCGAAATGCAAATGATGACCGAGATTCAACCTGTACCGGATGAGGTTCTTGTTGGCCTGATACAAATGATGAAAAGTGAACTCATTTCCATCCTGATACTGTTGATTGCCGTAGATGTACGAAGTGGTTACTGACATGACCGACCTCCTTCCCACTCTGCGCCATTTCAACGCAGTCCAGATATCACGATCGAATAGCGTTTCGTTGGAAGCAACCATCAGCATGGACGGAGGCAATTCCTTCCCTACCTGAGCATAATAGAGCGATGCTGAAAGCGTCTGTCGTTCATTGATATTGAAACCGAACGTCTTAGAAAAGCCGAGGCGTTGCACCATGGCATGTTCAAGCATTTTATCCTCCTGCGCGATGGTAGCGAG
>JBFHEW010000204.1:0-5472 GCA_041583955.1 Bacteroidia bacterium
GAAGGCAGGGTTTGCTAGGAAATCCTCATCCGTGAACGTCCGAAGAAAAGCAATGAGGTCCTGTTTGTCCTGTTGGGTCAGTTGGGCCCCACCGTTCCCAACCAATTCCATGAGAGGATCGATGGTGGCAGATGGCACGATATGCTCACTGTAATGATCGACCACCTCTTCCAAGGTTTGAAACCGACCATCGTGCATGTAAGGTGCGGTCATGAAGATATTCCGAAGCGTTGGTGTTCTGAATTTGCCTTTGTCCGCCTCGTCTCCTGTCACCAGATAGCGTCCTTCATCAGCACTGAAATCCACGTCCATTCCGTTGTTTCTGAACCTGTTATCGGTTATCAATCCTCCAAGTCCATGACAATGGAAACAGTCGGCCCCTTCTCCATTGAACAGAATGAAACCACGCAATTCAGATTCGGTGAGTTGGATGGCCTGCTGATTGTACCACTTATCGAACTTCGAGTTCCCCGAAATGAGGGTACGCAGAAACTGAGAAATCGCCTTGGACACATGTACAGAATCGATGCGGTCGATATTGTAGGCTTCCAAGAACATCTGCCTGTATTCGGCATTGGCATTGAGCTTGGCCTCCACTTCGGGCCACGTAGTATTCATTTCAATAGGATTCGTAACCGGCTCAAAAACAAGGTCTTCAAGCGTCATGGCGCGTCCATCCCAGAAAAAACCGAACTGATTCCAACCAAGATTGATCAGCGTCATGGCATTGCGTGTACCAACGCTTCCATCAATACCTAGACTGAATCTTCTCGGATCACCGAAACCAAGCTCTTGCTTATGACAGGTTGCGCAAGACATCGAGTTATCATCAGAGAGCAATGGGTCGTAGAATAGTTTCCGACCAAGTGCCACGCCTTCTACCGTCATCGGATTATCGGCAGGAATGAACGGGTCCATCGGAGGAAGACCTTGCGGAATCTGCAATTCATAAGGGGTGGTGACGTATGGCCCATCGTCATCGGGCTGGTTGCAACCTACTAGTGCCACACCGAAAAGGAGAACGAATTGAAAAAATCTGGACATCAATTTACTAACAGACTTTTTGATAGAAAGTTGCCTAAATATAGCTGTCGACCGCATGATTAATTGTCTACGAACTTCAATGTCCGTATTTCTGTTTCAATTCTGTCAGTTTTTCCAACTCCCACGTACGGTATCTTTCCAAAAGCTCTTCTCCATTGGTTCCTGTCATGGGTTCTCCAAAGGCAATGTGCGCAGTGGTGGTGAGTTTGGAGAAATTGCGGAAAAAATGTGCTCCGATGGGGTCATCTCCCACCCATGCAAGTGCTGGGTCTTCGTAAAAGATAGCAGTAGGAATAATAGGAAAACCCTCCTCGGCAGCCGTGAAGAACATGCCCGGATTAAGTGGTAGCAGACCGTCTCCACTGCCGGTCGTCCCCTCTGGAAAGATGATGACCGAACGACCTTTCCTGATCCGTTGGGCAATTTCATTCTTGGTCTTCTGGCGGCTTTCCTTACTGCTTCGGTCAACATAAACGGTGTGTACAGCACTGGCTCCCCAGCCTACCAAAGGCATCTTTTTCACCTCTGCCTTGGCCACAAATACGGTTATGGCATACTTCGGTATCAACCAGATATCGATATATGATTGATGGTTGGACATCATAAGCCCCACCTTGGGTTTGGGTCCGTGCTGAACCGTTCTTACGCCAAACACCCACAGCATGACTACCGACCACAAGCGTTGGGTGCGCAACGAAAAACGATGACCGAACGGAATACCGCCCAAAAGGGCCACAACCGTGCAGCTGAGTGTGAGCACGATAAATACGATACTTCTGATAAAAAGCAGAATTGCTCCCATTGGTAGTTGCGTGTAACTTGCGGCCGAATTAACTAAACCGCAGCAAAGATGAAAAACCTCGTTATTATCGGGCTATTGGCATTCATTGCCCTATCGGCAAACCTACCGAATGAAACCAAGATTGGCTATGTGTATATGGAAATGGTGATGAACAGCATGCCGGAGGCCAAGGAGATGATGGTCATCATTGAAAAATTCACGGCTGAAAAGCAGGTGGAGATAGAGCAGAAAAAAGCGGCATTGAACAAGAAGATGGAATCGTTTCAGAAGCGATCGGAAGCTGGCGAACTGACCGATGCCGGCAAGATCATTGCACAGAACGAACTGCGGGCCATGCGATCAGACCTGGATCAGTTGGTCAACTCCACCGAAATGGAGATCTATGCCAAACGGAGCGAACTGCTCTCTCCTGTGGCCAAGAAATTGGAAAAGGCCATGGATGAAGTGGCTGCCAAACTTGGCTATCGGTATGTTTTCAGTTCGGCAGACGGCACAGGAAATTCCATTGTGGTGGTGGCTCCCGAATCGGACGACCTGACACAGGAAGTGATGGAGCATCTTGGCATTAAAATGAAGTAGCGATAAGCGCTTCTATGGCAAACCTATCAGAACGATACATGCAACGATGCCTAGAGCTGGCGCAGCTGGGCGCAGGCTCTGTTGCCCCTAATCCGATGGTAGGTTGCGTAATCGTACACAACGGTGCGATCATTGGCGAGGGCTTTACCAGTCCGTATGGCGGCAACCATGCCGAAGTGAATGCCATCCATTCTGTGGAAGACACATCGGTTCTTAAAGATGCAACGCTTTACGTAAGTCTGGAACCCTGTGCGCATTACGGGAAAACCCCACCGTGCGCCAATCTCATCATTGAGAAGAACATAAAACGGGTTGTGATCGCCTGCCTTGATCCTTTTGCAAAGGTGAACGGGCTTGGCGTAAAACGATTGATCGAGGCAGGAATTGATGTGAAGATCGGTGTACTTGAGACCGAAGCTCAGGAATTGAACAGGCGCTTTTTCACGTTCAATCAGAAGAAAAGACCATACATCATTCTGAAATGGGCCGAAACAGCCGATGGCTTTGTTGATGGGGCACGCAAGGATCCAGGCCAACCACCTCTGAAGATAACTGGCAACACTTCAAACCTGCTGGTGCACAAATGGCGCGCTGAAGAGGCAGCCATCATGGTTGGAAAGAACACGGCCTTGCGTGATGATCCTAGTTTGACCACTCGGCATTACGAAGGCAAGAATCCCATCCGCATTCTGCTTGATGCCAGATCGGATACGCCATCAGATTCAAACATTTTCAATGACGAAGCAGATACGTTGGTCTTCTGTGAAGAGGCCGATTCCGCCACTAGCCATCTGAAATCCAACAGCCCACACCACACGACCATTACCGTAAAGGACATTCGCAACCTTCAGCCCGTACTCACAGAATTGTATTCTCGCAACATCCAATCTGTATTGGTGGAAGGCGGTCCAACCCTCCAAACTTCCTTTTATGAAGCAGGACTTTGGGATGAGATCAGACGTTTCGTTTCTCCTATCCGGATAGAAGAAGGCGTAAAAGCACTTCAAATCGACCTTATGCCGGAAAAGAAAATGGAGGTCGGTACTGACAGTTTACTGATCAATACGAATCAATGATCCCACTGACGCTCAGCATCTTTTCTTCGTCACTGCTACTGGTGATCTTCAAATACTTTGAAAGATTCAAGGTCCACACATTCCAGGCCATTACCGTGAATTATGTGGTAGCAGCCACCTTGGGATTCCTCATGGCCCCCGCACACTTACCCGTCTATCAGATCGTTGCAAAGCCCTGGGCATTGAGTGCACTGATCCTCGGCTCATCGTTCATAGGGGTGTTTTACATCATGGCCATCTCTTCGCAGAAAGTCGGAGTGGCAGTGAGTTCGGTGGCAAACAAGATGTCGTTGGTGATACCTGTTGCGGCCGGTTTCCTTCTGTACAACGAATCGTTGGCGGGTTTGAAAATCGTTGGTATTCTTTTGGCAATTGTTGCCGTTACGCTCGTCACCATTCGCAAGACCGATGGAATGGAGGTGGAAAGCAAATACCTGTTCCTTCCTCTCCTGATCTTTCTAGGAAGCGGCTTTCTTGATACCATCCTGAAATTCGTTCAGAAAACGCAGCTTGCAGAAGGCGAGATAGAAGTGTTCTCCGCATCGCTTTTCGTGGTTGCGGCCATCATTGGCAGCCTCATTTTACTCGGAAACCGCGTTTTCAAAGGGGTTACGCTGCAATCCAAAAGCATCGTGGCCGGATTTGCGCTGGGTGTTCCCAACTATTTCTCCATCCATTTCCTTCTCAATGCACTGAACCTGCCTGGCCTGGAAAGCACCGTGGTGTTCCCAATAAACAACACCGGAATTGTACTTCTCAGTACCTTGCTGGCCATTCTGCTGTTCTCCGAACGGCTTTCTAAACTTAACTGGATCGGAATCTCGCTTGCCGTAGTTTCCATCGCACTTATTGCCATTGCATGAAAAACATCCTTCTGTTTATCCTTCTCCCGATCCTTTCGGCTTCAACCTTCGGTCAGAACAGACTGAAACTGGTCATGGACACGAAACCGGTGGGCAGCGTTATAAGGGTATCCAAATACCTGGGAGACATGCAGTTACCTCTTGACAGCATCCGTTACAGAGGCGAAGCCGAGATCGATTTCAATTACGATAGCCGATATACGGATGGTGTGTATGTAGTGGACGTGGCAACCTTGGAATCGTTCCAATTCGTTCTGATCGGACAGGAGAACATCACGGCTCACATCTACGAGAGCGGCTCAGGTATGGCCTTCAAACCGGATGGATCGAAAGAGAACGATGCGTTCAATATCATGATGAACTTGGCAGAAGTGTACTCGCGAAGCATGGATACACTCACCTTTGCCATGGATTACCTCTCCCCGTTCACACCACGCCACACGGCCGTTTCCGATTCGCTCCAGAAGGTGTATCACCGCGTGGCCAACGCCTACAACAACTCGCTTCAATTGCTCACCGATCTTTTCCCTGAAACCTACACCGCTCAGGTGTTGGTTCCTCTGGACAGGATACCGCTCCGCTCCCAAAAACCGGAGTGGGACAAGGCGTTTGATAACGATCCGGCCTTCAGTCATGTGCATTTCTTCGACAATATCAACTTTGCAGACGCCCGCATCATTACCAGTCCGTTCCTACCTAACAAGATCCTGGAATACCTGTACAGTTACACCGAGCGGTCGGAGATCGGTATTCAGAACGCAATAGATAAACTGCTTGGAAAATCGGAGACAGACCCGCAGGTGCAGGCGTTTCTCATCGACCTGCTCATTGATTTCTTTACCGACAAGGAAGCATCGGAGTATGTGGACTATGTGAACCGCAAGTACCTCGGCAACTGCGACCTACCGCTTTCCAAGGAAACACTCGCCAATATTTCGAAAATGGTGAAATTCCAAGCTGGCAGTGAAATGCCTGCGCTGAAGATCCCGAACGAAACAGGACATTACATTCCAACATCCTCTCTTACCGGAAAAATAAACGTGGTGGTATTCTGGGCATCGTGGTGCCCGCATTGCGTCCGTGAGGTTCCGAAACTGAAAGCCCTCTA
>JBFHEW010000205.1:0-5464 GCA_041583955.1 Bacteroidia bacterium
GTTCTTGGGGTAGATCTTGAGGAAACGTTTCCACAGGTCTGCATTCTTCTTGCCTGCAAAACCCTTCTTCACCCATCCGAAAACCCAGCCTTTCGTCACCGAGTCTATCACGTATTTGCTATCTGAATAGATGATCACCTCTCGGTCAGATACCTTCAGCATTTCGAGTGCTACGATAATGGCCAACAGCTCCATCCGGTTATTGGTAGTGAGCCGATAACCCTGCGCCACTTCCTTGTACTGATTCTTAAACTGTAGAACAATGCCGTATCCGCCCGGACCAGGATTTCCCAATGCCGAACCATCGGTATAAATAACGATCTGCGGAACTGCTTCACTCATCTTTCGTATCGGCTTGATTGTATCATGTAACTTCGCGCCATGATCCTATCAATGACAGGCTTTGGCAAAGCGCAAGGCAATTATAAGCATACTACCTACACCGCAGAGGTGCGTTCGGTAAATAGCAAGCAACTCGACCTTAATCTCCGGTTGAATTCGGCACTTCGTGATCAGGAAATGGAGCTTCGCAAGAATCTGGCATCCGAACTCATTCGCGGAAAGGTGGATATTTCCATCTATGCTGAAGGAGTAAGTGATGATAAGATGCTTTCGCTCAATCAGTCGCTGTTCGATCATTACACGGAGATGTTGAAAGAAGCGGCAGAAAAGCACGGCCTCGATAAGGACTCGTTGCTGTCAAACGTGCTGAAATTGCCAGAAGTATTGCAATCCGAACGAAAGGAGAAACCGCAGGAAGAGATCGATCTGGCCATCGAACTCTTGTTCGAAGCTGTCAGGAATTTCCAAGCATTCCGTGCCGCAGAGGGTAATCAACTCAGAATGGATCTGGTTGAAAGACTCAATAACATCCGCAATCTGATGACCCAGGTTGAGCAGTTCGAAGGCGAGCGCATCACCACCGTGCGTCAGCGGATGATGGATCGTTTCGATGAACTCAAAGAGAAGGTGACAATGGATGAAGGAAGATTGGAGCAGGAACTGGTCTATTACATCGAGAAATATGACGTGACCGAAGAGAAAGTGCGGCTAACGGCCCACCTCAAATACTTTGAAGAGACCATGAACTCTGATGAGGCTGCCGGTCGCAAACTCGGATTCATTTCTCAGGAAATGGGCCGCGAGATAAATACCCTGGGTTCCAAGGCAAACCATGCCGAAATTCAAAAGATCGTGGTGCAGATGAAGGACGAGTTGGAGAAGATAAAAGAACAGGTATTGAATGTGCTTTGATGAAATTGTTAGCCGTTTCTTTCTTTTTCCTTCTATCCTGTAGCCTTTCGGCCCAAACGTGGGTCGATAGCGTTGAGACCTACGCCATGCAATCATATCTGCCGGCTTCCAAGTACACATGGTGTTGGCAGCATTCGGCTTTCTTGAATACGATGGTGAAGCGTTACGACCAAGTTGCTGAAGAAGAAAAGCAGAAGTATTACGACTATGTGCTTCAGGCCATGAACAAGAGCAAAGGCATGGCCGATGGAAGGTCGCCAAACCGAGTGGCTTCGGGCTTGGGAATGGCCTTTCTGTATGAAAAAACAGGCGATGAATTCTACAAGGCCAAGTGCGATAAGATCTACAGACAATATCTGAAGATAAACAGAACAGCAGATGGTGCCGTATCGCACCTTCCACTCAGTTTGGAGCTGTGGGACGACACTGTTTTCATGATAGGGCAGTTTTTCATTGCCATGTATCGGGCAACGGGCGAACAGAAATATTTGGATGAATTCGCCTTACAACTGAGACTCCATCGCGAAAAGCTTCTCGATAAGGAATGGGGGTTGTGGTATCATGGGTGGGATGCCAACGACAAGGATGGTGTGCCGTACTTCTGCGGACAGATGGGGTGGCCAGATGATGAAACCCGATTGAGCGGAGAGTTCTGGGGGCGCGGAAACGGATGGATATACGTGACACTTTCGGATGCCTTGGCGGTCATTCCACGCGACAACCCGATGTGGGATGAATTTGCAGGCTATCTGAAGGAAATGCTCGAACATTTGCCCGAATTGCAGGACGCGGAAACAGGGCATTGGTATCAACTTCCGGTACGGAAAGATGACCCTGAGAATTGGATCGAAAGTTCGTGCACGGCCATGTTCGCTTACGGAATGATAACCGCTCTGAAACATGGTATCGTGGATGACGAACGATTCGTTAAAAGCACCGAATTGGCGTATAATGGCCTACGCAAATATTCTACTGAAGCAGCAGGGAATGGACTTACATGCACCAATGTCTGCACCGGAACCTGCATTGGCGATAAGGATTACTACCTCAAACGAGGCGTGCAGAAAGGTCGTCCGTTCGGGCTGGGCATGTTCATCCAATTCGGGATGCTTTATGAGATTGAAAATGGGTTGAGATGAGAGCAGCGTTCACATTTTTCCTTTCATCATTTTCCCTTTTTACAGCCTCTGCGCAAACCGAGATCATCCAACTCAACGATGATGTTCAACTCGAAATGGTCTTCGTGGAAGGAGGGACTTTCGTCATGGGAAGCAATGATGGAAAGAAGGATGCACGACCGGCACACGAGGTCGGTCTCAACGATTTCTACATCGGCACATTTGAGTTGACGCAAGAGCAATGGATCGCCATTTCCGGCAACAACCCAAGCGAAATTCCATGCATGAAATGCCCGGTGAATGATTTCAGTTGGGAGCAACTGATGGAGTTCATTGCTAAGCTGAATGAACAGACTGGAAAGAAATTCCGATTACCCACCGAGGCAGAGTGGGAATATGCCGCGCAGGGTGGCAAGCAAACCAAAGGTTTTCTCTACAGCGGCAGCAACAACATTGAAGAAGTGGCGTGGCTCAAAGCCAACGGAAACGACCAACAGCACGAAGTAGGCCTCCTCAAGCCCAACGAACTCGGTTTATACGACATGAACGGAAACGCATGGGAATTGTGTCAGGATTGGTACGATAAGAAGTTCTATCAGCGTAGCCCGAAAGACAACCCAGTGAACTTGGAAAAGGCCAAATACCGCGTTTCTCGCGGAGCATCTTGGATGAGCGGATCGGATTACTGCTTACGCTGGTATCGGAACATCGACCACTGGCACCACAACCGTGGAAACGGTGGATTCAGATTGGTGATGGAGCCTTAGTTGTCTAACCACAGAGCACACAGGGTTTTTCACGGAGGACACACGTGGTTTCTGTGTATCCGTTGTGCTCTCCGTGCTTAAGGTACGCTATTGCTTCACCAAACGTTGGCTAGCGACTATATGCTCATCCCGAACGGTCACCGAATAGATCCCATCTGCCCAGTTCGATATCGGCAACATGAATTGACTCTGGACAGCAACCTTTTCTGAATAAACTACCTGTCCAAGGTTATTCACCACAGAGACTGAAACCGATCTTTCAAATTCACTCAGGTCGATGGTGAGTGTTTCTGTGGCAGGGTTCGGCCAAATGGAGAATCCTTTGTCATTGGAAACGGTCTGCGCAATGCCCGTGTTGACCAAAGGTTGCCAGTAATGCTCGATCCAGATGGTGTCCATGGCAATGCTGGCATAATAGACAGAGTCGCCATTGGAGTTGATGCTCCATGTTTCCGTGAACTGCGATTGCGCAACTGAATTCTGGAAATTGCTGAAACTGCCGTACATCTCATCATTACCGACCACGAAAACCCAGGTTTGTCCACCATCTGTCGGACACGCACGATGACCGTTCATTTCGCCTATGCAACTTCGTCTAACAGCCACATAACCATCGTTCTCTCTGCCTATCAACCAAAGTCCGTCTTCCACGATCTCGTCAAAGGCGTTGTCTTCCCAATAAAGCGCCACATCGCGGTCTTCGAATGGCAGAATCGGGGACATCTCCTCCGGACGGTACATTACCAGAGCCACATTGTGCGATTGCTCTACATATGGCAAATGGAAATTGGCGTTGGTAGACATTCGCTCTGTCCAATCTTCCTCAACGGTGCCAGACACGGTATAAACAGCCGAAGTTCCACTGTTGGCACACACAGGCCATTGTTGGTAACCCAATTTGCCCTTCCAGAAATTCTGATTGGAACATAACGTCACGCCCCTGTTCTTGAAAATGGCAATGTCAACTCCGCAGTTCAACGAACTTTTAGACGCCACGCTCAACCCTTCTGCCATGCTCGGATAGGATGCCAAAGGAAAGCCTTGGAGTGGGCGCAACATTTCAAAATCCACATGATTCCACATGTTCGAATCCACCAATAGTGAAACCGTTTCGGTAATGACCTCCGGAAGGAAGTAAGCCCCCGAACTCCATTGGAAAATGGTTCGGTCCAATGGCGAGAGGTCCTGATTGATGATGAATCCTTGTTCCAGCGTGTGACCTAAATGGTAAATGGTATCGAGTTCGTTGGTCCACGAATCGGACGCTTCGCTGAAATCAACGGAAGTGGTGGCCAGAAATCCACCACAGTGTGTCGCTTTGGAAGGTACCTCCCCAAGACCGGTAAGCAACCAAATGACGCTTGAATGATTCTGCCCGTGTGCCGACATGTACTTACCAGGGTAGTTCCTTCCGGCCGCAGGGTAGAAAACACCTTGGTCGTTGGTCACCATCAACATGTCTTTCATCAGGCGTTTACTGGCGGCAATGGCCAAGGCCTTGATCTCCTGATCCTCTGCGAAATCGGCCAAATTGAGCAAGCCGCTCAAGGCATAAGGTGCGTAAGTGGATGAGAAATACTCGTAGTATCCATGATCGATCTTGAGCTGTAAGTAATGTTTCAGCCGCTGTTCCAAGGTAGGGTCTATTGCACGGCCTGTGTATTCGTGCATGATCCAATCAGAACTCATCCACATGATCATGTGGTTCTCAGACCAGTAGCCACGGATGGTATCGTAATTGTTGATCCAATACGGTACAAGGTTGAGTTGAGGAATGATCTGCGAATCATATGCTCCGTTTCCTAACATCATCACTCTTACCAGTTGCACAATAGCAAAGTCAATGGTGGATCGCGTGGTCATTACATCATAAATGGCATTCAGCGAAGGTTGGTCCACCGTCAACCCTTCAAATGCCTGAATGACCATGGCATCACGGTCAAAATTGGTCAACGCACTATCAATGTACTGTTGTCTACGGTCTTCAAAGGTCTGACCTTGCGTGTTCAGGCTACATATGCAGGTCACTAGCAGAACCGTTGCGGTGATTGGAGAGAGAGATTTGAACATGGTATTAAGATTCTTGTGTTCGAATGTAATAGAAACAATGCACGCATTGAAACATGGAACGATAATTTCTTCTGATCGCGTGGAGAAATCTTATTTAGAATTATTCCAAACAAATTACTCAAAAGCTTGGTCACCTACCACGATTGAGGTATTTTTGCGCTTGAAATCAGCTTCTATTTAGAACTATTCTAAATAGTTTGTGTTAAGGCAATTGAGATGATAAAAGTTTCAGAAAGCGCAGTCAAGAAGGCCAGA
>JBFHEW010000206.1:0-5463 GCA_041583955.1 Bacteroidia bacterium
ATGATATCGTTGGTGAAGAAAAGTCAGCTTCGCTACTTCTCGTACTACTGTTTTCTGGTCGGTTTCGGAGCCATCTTTACAACCCTTTTCCTCTAGGATTTGAGCGATCCATTCAATTTCAAAGACGGGGAGGTACTGCTTTTCGATAAGCCTTACGGACCCACATCATTCTCGATCGTGAATCGGGTGCGCGGAATCATCAAACGTAAACTGAAGGTCAAGAACATCAAAGTAGGGCATGCCGGTACGTTGGACCCCTTGGCAACTGGCCTTCTGGTCATCTGCACAGGAAAGGCAACGAAGACCATCGTTTCCATACAGGATGCCGAAAAGGAATACACAGGCACCATCACCCTAGGGGCCACCACGCCATCATACGACCTTGAAACGGAGGTGAACGAGATGTTCCCGATCGGTCATATAACGGATGGGTTGATCCGCGAAAAGGCGCTTGAAATGGTGGGCGAACATGATCAGATGCCTCCCATATTCTCAGCGAAACAGGTGGATGGAAAACGCGCCTACGACCTTGCACGGGCCGGAAAAGACGTGAAGTTGAACACCAAGCGCATCACCATCAAAGAGTTTGAGGTCACATCCATTAAGCGCAACGAAGAAACAATAGAGGTAGATTTCCGAGCAGCGTGCTCAAAAGGAACATACATCCGTTCGTTGGCCTTCGACTTCGGAAAGGCGGTCGGCTCAGGCGGTCATCTGTCTGCACTGAGAAGGACCAGGATAGGCAGATACAGCGTAGAAGACGCCATTGATGCCGACCAGTTTCAGGTGCTTTTGCACGGAAATGAGGACTGAATCCTGGCAGGCGAATACAACCAACCATTTTCTTAACTTCGCAGCCCCATAAAAATGGGCCCGTAAGCTCAAAACAAACACTATGAAATTATCACAATTCAAATTCAACATTCCTCAGGAACTCATTGCCTACTACCCGACCCAGGACAGGGAAGAAAGCCGATTGATGGTCCTTGACCGTAAGAAAGGCACCATCGAACACAGAACCTTCAAAGACATTCTTGATTATTTCGATGATGGAGACTCTTTCATTCTCAATAACACGAAGGTTTTTCCTGCACGGATGATAGGTAAGAAGGAAAAGACCGAGGCTCAGATAGAGGTGTTCCTTCTCCGCGAACTGAATCGTGAAAGCATTCTGTGGGATGTGTTGGTAGATCCAGCACGTAAGATCAGAATAGGGAATAAACTTTACTTCGGAGATGACGACAGCCTGGTTGCTGAAGTGATCGACAACACCACTTCGCGTGGTAGAACACTCCGGTTCCTGTTCGATGGGACACACGAGGAGTTCAAGAAGACCATTTTTGATCTTGGAGAAACGCCACTTCCAAAATACATCAAGCGTGCTGCAGAGCCAGAAGACGAAGAGCGTTACCAAACAGTTTTCGCCAAGCACGAAGGAGCAGTTGCAGCGCCTACGGCCGGGCTTCACTTCAGCAAGCAATTGCTTAAGCGCCTTGAGCTGAAAGGCGTGAATTTTGCCGAGATCACGTTGCATGTTGGTCTAGGAACATTCCGTCCAGTGGAGGTCGAAGACCTTACCAAGCACAAGATGGACAGTGAGCAATTGATCATTACACAAGAAGCCTGCGATATTGTGAACGCTTCAAAAGACGCGAAGAAGAAGGTCTGCGCCATCGGTACTACCACCGTACGGGCAGCAGAAACGTCAGTAAGCACCATTGGTCACATGAAGCCGTTTGAAGGATGGACCAATAAATTCATCTTTCCTCCGTACGAGTTCAATGTGCCGAACTGTATGGTGACGAATTTCCATATGCCGCAATCAACACTGTTGATGATGGTTGCAGCATTTGCCGGATACGACTTCATGCGTGAAGCTTACGATCAAGCGGTGAAAGAGAAGTACAGATTCTATTCGTACGGTGATGCCATGCTGATCCTTTGATCATACATTAATCTTAATTTCAGTCCCGATTTTCAAAACAGAGAATCGGGACTTTTTTTATGAAGAAAAGCATGATCATTGTGGCGGGTGGATCGGGTACCCGCATGGGGGCGGCCATGCCCAAACAGTTCATCGAACTGAATGGTAAGCCCATCCTCATGCACACCATGGAAAACCTCCATGAAATGGACGGGACAATGCAGCTGATACTTGTTCTTCCAAAGGATCAATTCCCTTTCTGGGATGAATTGAAGGAGAAACATCGGTTCAATCTGAAACATGAGCTGGCTGAAGGAGGGGAGACCAGATTCCTTTCGGTGAAAAATGGAATGGCGAGGGTGTTGGATGCAGACCTCATCGGAATACACGATGGCGTGCGGCCTTTCCCATCAGCAGATCTGGTGAACGACTGTTTCATATCGGCCGACCGCAATGGGGCCGCCATTCCTGCCATGCCAATTGTTCAGAGCCTACGCAAAAAAAGCAATGTACATAGCGAAGCCGTGGACCGGAACGATTACGTGGCTGTGCAAACGCCTCAATGTTTTCGGGCCCAGATCCTCAGAAAAGCCTTTGAACAGGCAGACCGTACAGACTATTCTGACGATGCTACCGTTGTGGAGTCGGCCGGGCATCAGATTCATCTGGTGGAAGGAAACCCCGAAAACATTAAAATAACAACACCTTTTGACCTCGAATTGGCACAATTGATAATTGCAAGACGAACCGATTCGAATTGAATTAACAACTTCATGTTAACAGAATATCAAGGCCGAGCCTAACCTTTTGTGAGAGAGATAAGTATAATTGCGGAGAATGAAATCAGGTAGCTACGCTTCAAGTACAGTATTGGTGCAAAAAATCAAGGCGGTAGGACTGTTGGTCACGCCTATTCTTCTCTTTTTGATACTTCTGTTTTCGGAACCGACCGTTCTTTTCGGTTGGTCTGATCTCCCAAAGGGAGAACCGGAGGTTGAAGTGGAAGAATTGCCTCGTAGACAGTTCGATTACATCAACATTGCCATTGACAGCACCCTCGGGTATGAACCATCACTCTTCAAAGCAGGACTGATATATGACTATACCGAAAATCGGTTGGTCTGGGAGAAGAACATTGAGCAGCAGTTCCCAATTGCATCGCTAACCAAGATGATGGTGGCACTGATAACCATGGAGCAGATACAGGCCGGAAAGGTCGGAATCGAAGACCTGGTCACCATCAGCCCGAAAGCCACGTATGTCGGAGGCTCTAACGTCTACCTAAAGGCAGGACAGAAACTGAGCGTTGGAGACCTGCTTCAGGCGGCCATGATCCGATCGGGAAATGACGCAGCTTATGCTCTGGCCGAGCATGTAGGTGGAACAGAAGAGGATTTTGTTCGGCTCATGAATGAGAAGGCAGAAAGCCTTGGAATGGAATACACCTGCTTTGCCAACTCTACCGGAATGCCGGTGAAGTCGCAGGAACTGTCAGACAATGAGTCGACCGCGGCAGACCTTTTACTGCTTGCCCGCGATCTGGTCAAGTATGAAAGCATACTGAACATGACTTCTCGCAGCACCGAGAAGATCCGCAATGCAAACGGGGTTTACACCTACGAGAACCGGAATACGCTTGTAAAGAATTACGGTGAGATAGATGGACTGAAAACCGGTTTTACCAATGCCGCCAAGTATTGCATTGTGGCCACGTCCAAGCGCTGCGATCATCGTGTCATCACCATTCTTCTGGGGGTGGAAACCAAAACACAACGCTACAACGTGGCGCTTAATCTTTTCAATAATTACTACTCTTCTATCGGTTTAGGAAAACTTGGCGAGGAATTTGAAGAGACTGCTGCTGCAAACTGATCTATTTCAACCTAAAATTTACAACATGAGAGTCATAACATTAGTGCTTTTGGCATTATTACCTTTTAGCCTATTAGCCCAGAAAAAAGCCGAATTGAACTGGCCGGCCATGGAATTGGACCCATCGACCAACCTTATCACCTATTCTGGAGTGCCTGAGGTTGATGGCGTGTCTGCCCAGGAGCTGTTCGATAGAGCCATGAAGTGGGGAGCAGAATACCACAAGAACTTTGGAGAGAAACTGAGAAAGCAGGACCGCGAAAACGGTGAGATCGAGATCTTTGCACGGTTTCCGATCTTTGCCTACGATGCGAAAGGGGTACGGACAACAAGCCGTCAAGGATTGGCGCAGTACACCATGACACTACGTTTCCGCGATGGTAGATATAAGTATGTGGTGACCGAGCTCAACCTGAAAGCCACCAGTGCCGAACCACTTGAGAAATGGTTGGACCGTGATGATCCGAATGCCCGAAACCACGCTTTCTATCTGACGGATGTGGATACCGAGATCCAGAATATGATCGAGAACATGACGAAGGCCATTGCCAAGTCGCCTGATGCACCTAAGGATGATTGGTGATCAGATGATACGTTGAACCTCGGTCAACGGAGTGAGCAGGCCATTCTGAAGGTCTACATTCCTCAACCAAAGAATACCAGGCAGTTTCCCTTTTTGGAAGCTGCCTTTTTCTTTGTCAAGATTTATGGCCTTGGCTCCGGAAAGCGTTGCCATCTTTATCAATTCAGCAAGTGGAATCTCCGGATAGTGGGATTGAATCAGTTTCAATTCTTCCAGAACCGATAGTTGATGGTTGCTTGCAAGACTGTCTGTGCCTACGCAGACGTTTGCGTGCTTCTCCAGCCACATCGGGATATTGGGAATTCGGTTTTCGATATACTTGTTTGCCTTCGGACAGGTGCACCAGAAAACATCGTTGCGGGATGCCCGAACGGCTTCAAATTCGTCCGGTCGTGTCATCGTGTTGTGAACCAGAACGGCCGGTTGATCCGGTGGCAATTGCTTCAGATGATAGTCCAACGAACTTGTGAACTTCGGTTCAAAACCGGAGAAATCCTCCCCGAATTTCTTGAACAGATCAACCAATTCGCCACTGCCGGAAACAAACATGTCATTCTCGCTGGCGGTCTCCTGATTGTGAATACTTATAGGACCAGGAAACTGCTGCTGTTGCGCCCGAATGCCGTTGAAAAGACGTTCGCTCACAGAATACGGGGCATGCGGCACTACTGTGGCATTCAATCCGTGCTTCTTATACGCATCTGCAACTCGGACGCCCTGCTCTAGAACCTCGTCCGCTTTTGAAGAATCGAACGAAAAGACCTCCACAAACGAGTGGTACTTTATCTTGCTGTTCTTCTTCGTCTCAACGGTGTCTGCCGTGTTGCAAATGTCGCCAACGGCATCGATCCCGTTTCTCCACATTTCCTTATCTGCCAAACGGATGGCTTCCATTTTCTCCTCGGCATTCTCGTTTCTGCGTGATACGATCTGCATGATGAACGATGGTAGCCCTGTTTTTTCCGGAACCATGCCTTTCATGTGCGACAGTTCCAAGTGGCAATGTGCATTGACAAACCCAGGCGATAATGCGCCCTTGAAACGTTCAATCCTGCTTGGATCCGGTGCATTGGCGTCATCGGGC
>JBFHEW010000207.1:0-5460 GCA_041583955.1 Bacteroidia bacterium
AGGCCGATTGGTGGTCATCTCCTATCACTCGTTGGAAGACCGCTTGGTGAAAAACCTGGTGAGGAGCGGAAACATTGATGGCAAGATGGAAAAGGACTTCTTCGGGAAACCGCTAGTGCCATTCAACGCCATCTCAAGGAAACCCATCGTTCCTACCGATGCGGAAATAGAGCGCAACCCGCGGGCCAGAAGTGCCAAACTGAGAATTGCAGAAAAAGTGAAATGAGTAAGGAACCGGAAAATACAACAGAAGAGAGAGGCGTTGCCAAGCGCATTCTGAGTGTGCTTGACGGAAGCTTTCTGACGCGTGACAACGTGATCAACAACATTCCATTTCTCCTTTACCTGTTCGGAATAGGCATTTTCTACATAGCCAACAGCCATTTCGGAGAGGGAACCATCATAGGAATGGAAAAACTGAACCGCGAGATAAAGGAGCTGAAATCAGACTTCATCTCCACCCGGTCGGAACTCATGTTCGCAAGCAAGCAGAGCGAAGTGGCCAAAGCCGTTGCCCCGATGGGTATCTACGAAAGCGTGGTGCCACCTAAGAAGATAGTGGTCAAATCCAAAGAGCTGCCAGAGAAGTGAGCCACGAAAAGGAAATAAAGAACCGTGTCTATCTATCCTATGGATTGATGTGCCTATTCGCCATAGCCATCGTTGTGCGTGTAGCACACATTCAGTTCGTAGAAGGGGAAAAATGGAAAGAGAAGGCAGAAACTCAGACCACGGCCTTTCGCGAGATCGAAGCGTCCAGAGGGAACATCTTTGCCAATGACGGAAGCCTTCTGGCCACTTCGGAGCCCATTTACGAGATACGTTGGGATGCTGCCGTACCATCGTTGAAAGACGATTACTTCAATGAACACATCGACAAACTATCGCGTCAACTTTCCGATCTGTTCAAAGACAAATCAGCAGAGGCCTACAAACGGGAACTGACCAAGGCACGACTCAACAAAAGCCAATACTACCTCATAAAAAGAAAGGTTGGCCACAAGGAACTGAAGGCGCTGAGAGAGTTTGAGATCTTCAAGCTAGGAAAATACAGTGGCGGTCTAATTTACAACCAGCACAACAAGCGGGCTAAGCCATTCAAACAATTGGCTGCCAGAACCATCGGATACGACCAACCCGGTTATAGCGTAGGATTGGAGGGCGCGTACTCGACCGAGCTTGCAGGAGTTGGCGGAAAAAGACTGATGCGCAAAATTGCCGGAGGCAACTGGAAACCATTGAGCGATGAGAATGAGATTGAACCGGAAGACGGTTCCGACCTCGTAACCACCATCGACATCAACATTCAGGATGTGGCACAGAATGCGCTGCTCACGCAATTGGAAAAGCACGGTGCGCACCACGGTTGCGCCATTCTGATGGAGGTTCAGACCGGCAACATAAAAGCCATTGCCAATCTGACTTCGCAAGGAGACGGATCCTATGCGGAAACGTACAACTACGCCATTGGGTCCACTACCGAACCCGGATCAACATTCAAACTTGCCAGTTTGCTCTGCCTCTTGGAGGATGGCTTTGTTGATATAACCGACACCGTGAACATTGAAGGTGGCATTAAGCGCTTCTACAATGCCACCATGAAAGACTCCAAAACGGGGATCTACGACAAGATAACGGTTGCCAAGGCATTCGAGATATCATCGAATGTGGGCATCTCCAAACTGGTGAATCAATACTACCAGAAGAATCCGCAGAAGATGATCGACCGACTGGTGGCCATGGGATTGAACGACCCGCTCGGATTGGAGATCCAAGGTGAGGGCCAGCCATCCATCCCATCTCCGAAGGACCCAAGCTGGTCGGGCATATCGCTTCCTTGGATGAGTATTGGATACGAGGTGCTTCAAACCCCGATGCAGATACTGGCATTTTACAACGCCATTGCGAACAACGGTAAAATGGTACGTCCGAAATTCGTGAGCAGCATAACCAAGCACGGTACCGTTGAAAAGGAGTTTCCAACCGTGGTACTTAAGGAACGCATCTGTTCGCAGAAGACCGTTGACAAGCTTAGGATGCTGATGGAAGGGGTGGTGGAACACGGCACCGCCAGCAACCTGAAACATGCCAATTACAAGATCGCAGGAAAAACAGGTACCGCACAGATATCCAAGGGCGGAAGCTATCACCGCGACAAGAGCTACCAAGCATCTTTCGTAGGCTATTTCCCAGCAGACAAACCACGCTACACCTGCATCGTGGTAGTGGACTCCCCTACTAGTTCTGTCTACTACGGAAATCTTGTGGCAGGTCCCATCTTCAAAGAAATATCAGACAAGGTCTATTCAACTCAGGTAAAGATGCTTGAAGAGGTAGAAACGGACCCGCAATTGGCCGATCAGCTCATTCCATTCTCGAAAGTGAGCGAAAAACGTGACCTGGTGAAAGCCTTCGAAACACTCAACATAAAAACGGATGTCAAGGACCCGGATGCGAAATGGGCCATGGCCGCTGCCGATTCCAATGCAGTGGAAATCATTGAGCGCGAGGTGATAGAAAACCTTGTTCCGCGCGTAGTGGGCATGGGCGCCATGGACGCACTGTATCTATTGGAGAACTCCGGCCTGAAGGTGAACATGATCGGCTCGGGAGTGGTGCGTCAGCAATCGATACTACCAGGAACCCGGGCTTCTGTTGGCCGCGAAATAATCATACGTCTATCATGAAGCTACTGAAAGACATATTGTACCGCGCAGGAATAGAGGAAGTGATCGGCTCTACCAATGTGGCCATTGAAAACGTATGCATCGATTCGCGTCAGGCGAAGAAATTCTCGCTCTTCATTGCCGTGAAGGGAACGCAGATGGATGGGCACGATTACATTGACAATGCCATCAGCCAGGGTTCGTTGGCAATCGTCTGCGAAACACTTCCTGAGAAGCTCATCAAGGATGTGAACTACGTTCAGGTGAAGAACAGCCGTTATGCGGCTGGTATCATTGCCTCCAACTTCTACGACAATCCATCAGACGACCTGAAGCTGGTGGGCGTGACCGGTACGAACGGTAAAACAACTACCGCCACCTTGCTGTATGAGCTGTTTGTGGCTCTTGGCTACAAGGTAGGGCTCATTTCAACCGTCAGGAACCTGATCAACGGATCGGTGGTGGCCGCAACCCACACCACACCCGACCCCATAAACCTGAATAAACTGTTGGCCGACATGGTGGATGCCGGTTGCGAATTCTGCTTCATGGAAGTGAGTTCGCATGCTTTGCACCAGCATCGGGTGGCAGGGTTGACCTTCACTGGAGCCATCTTCACCAACATAACACACGACCACCTCGATTACCACGGGACTTTCAGCAACTACATCGCGGCCAAGAAGATGTTGTTCGATGGACTTTCATCAAAAGCATTCGCATTGGTAAATGTGGATGACAAGAACGGTGAGGTGATGGTGCAGAACACCAAGGCCAAGGTGGTAACGTATGGCCTGAGGTCCATGGCCGACCGAAAGGCCAAAATTCTCGAGAACAATCTGACCGGTCTGATACTGAGCATTGATGGGCAGGAAGTGATAACGCGGTTGATCGGCTCATTCAATGCATACAACATTCTAAGTGTCTATGCAGCTGCCATCGAACTGAAGGAAGAAAAACTCCAGATACTGACCACCCTAAGCAACCTTCATTCGCCCGAAGGCCGCTTCCAATTCTACAAGACAGAAAGCAACATTCTGGGCATAGTAGACTACGCCCATACGCCAGACGCACTGGAAAATGTGCTTTCAACCATTCGCGAATTACGCACGGGCAATGAAAAACTTGTGACACTGGTGGGATGTGGTGGCGACCGCGACAAGGCAAAACGTCCGGAAATGGCCCGTATTGCCGCAGAAAAAAGCGACAAACTGATACTGACCTCAGATAATCCAAGAAGTGAGGAACCTCAGGCCATCATTGATGACATGAAACAAGGCTTGGACCCCGTACTCGTAAGAAAGGCCGTGACCATTCTCGATCGGGCTGAGGCCATCCGCACTGCCTGCCTGTTGGCGCAGCCTGGCGACATCATTCTGGTTGCTGGCAAGGGGCACGAGAAGTATCAGGAAGTGAAAGGAGTGAAAACACCTTTTGACGACATGGAAATATTGACAACCAACCTCAAACAGATCTGCTGATGCTTTATCATCTGTTCGAATTCATTCAAGCCAATTACGATGTACCGGGGGCCGGTGTATTCCAATACATCTCCTTCCGAGCAGCTGCCAGCGTGATCACTTCGCTCATCTGCTCCATGATCATTGGCAAGAAGGTGATAGAATATCTGCAACTGAAACAGGTAGGCGAAATTGTACGCGACCTTGACCTTGCCGGCCAGATCCAGAAGCAGGGAACTCCGACCATGGGGGGCATCATCATCCTGTCTTCCATCCTTATTCCTACCCTTCTGTTTGCCAAGTTGAATAACGTGTATGTGATCCTGATGGTGGTATCGACCGTTTGGCTCGGAACCATCGGATTCATTGACGACTACATCAAGGTTTTCAAGAAAGATAAGGAGGGCCTTGCCGGAAAATTCAAGATCATGGGACAGGTAAGTATCAGTCTCATTGTTGCCTGCACCCTCTACTTCAACGAAAACGTGGCGGTGAAGGACAGACTTGCGAGTGGCGGTCAGAACATTGAAGTGGTTGTGGATGGACAAGTGATCAAAGGCGAAACCCTTCCGGTTTATGGCGAAGCGCAGCACTCCCTGGTTACAACCATCCCTTTTGTAAAGGACAACGAATTCGACTACAGCTCACTCCTATTCTTCCTTGGCGATAAGGCTCAGGATTGGGGCTGGTTGGTCTTCATACCTATCGTCATATTCATCGTTACATCGGTATCGAACGGAGCCAATCTCACTGATGGGTTGGATGGACTGGCAACCGGAACATCTGCCATCATTGGTGTGACACTGGCCGTGTTCGCATATGTTTCGGGCAACATCATTTTTGCCGATTACCTGAACATCATGTACATACCCGGTTCAGGCGAACTGGTGGTGTTCATTTCAGCCTTCATTGGAGCCTGTGTCGGCTTCCTGTGGTACAATCAATACCCGGCCCAGGTTTTCATGGGCGACACGGGAAGCCTTGCATTGGGAGGCATCATTGCCGTATTCGCAGTGGCCATCAGGAAGGAACTACTTATCCCGATTCTGTGTGGTGTATTCCTCATGGAGAACCTCTCTGTAGTAATGCAGGTGAGCTATTTCAAATACACCAAGAAGAGATTCGGTGAAGGAAGAAGGATCTTCCTCATGTCACCGCTTCACCATCATTTTCAGAAAAAAGGATGGCATGAAGCGAAGATCGTTGGACGATTCTGGATCGTTGGGATCATGCTTGCAGTACTCACCGTTGTAACCCTGAAACTCAGATAATGGCAGAGAGACTGGTCATATTGGGTGGAGGCGAAAGCGGAGCCGGAGCAGCGTACCTGGGCCTGA
>JBFHEW010000208.1:0-5435 GCA_041583955.1 Bacteroidia bacterium
AAAGGACAGGTCCTGTTTCAGGCAAAATGTGCCATTGATGAGGATGATACTGCAGAAAGCATAGCCGATAAGATCCATAGCTTGGAATACGCTAACTTTCCGCTTCAAATAGAACGCTTCATTCTGAACGCATGAAAACCCTGCTCAGCATATTTCTGATTGCCACATTCCCCCTGCACGATGGAAGTTGGGAATTGAAAAAAGACAAGGAAGGAATAAAGGTTTACACCAAACATGTAGAAGGCTCAGGCCTCAAGGCCATTCGGGCCACTACGGTATTCAACGCAAGCCTGGAGACCTGCGCGGCCGTGCTACGCGACATAGACCACCTCACAGAACTTTTCCCTGACACGAAAGTGGCGAAGAAGCTATCTCAGACTGAGAATGAGCAAGTACATTACTTGGAAATGGACGCGCCTTGGCCCGTTGCCGACAGAGACGGTGCATTCAAACTGACCTATAAGTTCGATCCCGCCACCCAAACGTTGGTTGTTGATGCCAGAATAATGCCCGATGCCTATCCGGCACAGAGCGGGCTTGTGCGTCTATCTAAAGGAGGCGGAACCTGGACCTTCAAGCGCATTGATGCCACGCACACCAGTCTCGACTATTATTTCCATGGTGACCCAGGAGGGAACATACCTACGTGGCTGGCAAACTCAGTAGTGGAAGAGAACCCTCTTAAAATGTTGACCAATTTCCACTCATTGGTAAAGCACGATCGCTACCAAGGCAAGAAGTTCAGCTTCATCAAATAATTTTCTTGGAAAAACTTGTGGGTTTAAAAAGTGACTTTACATTTGTAAGTGATTACTTACTATAGTGACAGAGAAACAAGAAAATATCCTGAAGGCAGCATTGCAGCTTTTTGCCACGCAAGGCTATGCGGCCACATCTACGAGTAAGGTGGCCAAAGCCGCTGGAGTGAGCGAAGGACTGATCTTTCGTCATTTTGGAAACAAGGAAGGATTACTCAACGCTATTCTGGGAATGGCAAGTGAAGCCATGCAACAGAAAATGGCTCCGGTCGTCATGGCGTCTGAACCAAAAGAAGTGCTCAGGAAACTGTTTGATATGCTGTTCTCTATTCAGGAAAGTGAGTACGAAATGTGGAAATTGGTGTACGCTCTCAAATGGCAGACCGACAGTTATGATGCATCGAAGTACGAATCACTCAAACTGGTGCTGAACAATGCATTTGTCAAGTTGGGTTATGAAGACCCTGCAGCCGAAACCGAGTTGGTGCTCATGATCATGGACGGTATTGCTACCTCGTTCCTGTTGCATCCGCCAACGAACAAAACTGACATTCTGAAAGCACTTAGAAAGAAATACGGACTCTAAAAAAATTTAATCATGAATGTGAGTGATTAAACACTCATTTCTAAATCATCAAGTTATGATAACCATAGACAAGACAAAACCCGTAATGGTAACAGGAGCGACAGGCTACGTAGCTGGCTGGCTCGTGAAAAACCTTTTGGAAGAGGGGCTCACGGTGCATGCAGCAGTGCGCGACCCGAAAAACAAGACCAAGTTGGCACACTTGGATGAGTTGGCCGCCAATTCAACCGGTAGCATTAAGTACTTCAAGGCCGATCTACTGCAAGATGGCTCTTATGCCGAGGCAATGGAAGGTTGCGAATTGGTGTATCACACGGCCTCGCCATACACACTCAATGTGAAAGACCCACAGAAACAACTGATCGACCCCGCTTTGAACGGAACACGGAATGTGTTGCAACAGGCCAACAACACTTCAAGCGTGAAACGTGTAGTGGTAACCAGTTCATGCGCTGCGATCTACTCGGATGCCATTGATTGTAAAAACGCACCGAACGGTGTGCTAACGGAGAAAGTTTGGAACACAATATCCTCACTGGATTACAACCCCTACTCGTACTCAAAAACGTTGGCCGAAAAAGAAGCTTGGAAAATAGCTGAGAATCAAGATCGGTGGGATTTGGTAGTGGTCAACCCAGCTGGTGTTTTCGGTCCTGCTTTGAACCCCAAGAGTTCCACTTCAGAAAGCACGAACATCATGAAACAAATGGCAGACGGCACCATGAAAGCAGGCGTTCCGAACATCGGTATCGGTGTAGTTGACGTACGTGATCTTGCAGAAGCACATTTTCAGGCCGGTTTCAAACCAGAAGCGAACGGTCGGAACATTATCGTGGGGCACAACACCAGCTTTTTGGAAATGGCGCAAACACTCAACAAACATTTCGGAGATAAATACCCTGTGCCGAATAAGGCATTGCCAAAGTGGCTGTTGTGGCTGGTCGGCCCATTGGTAAACAAGGCCATTACAAGGGATTTCGTGAAGAAGAATGTCAACATTGACTGGAAAGCAGACAATTCAAAAGGTAAGCGCGAGTTAGGTCTCAACTACCGTCCTTTAGAGGAAACGATGGTAGACGATTTTCGGGCTTTGATCAACGCCAACGTAATCTGATATGCAAGCTATCATCACAGGTTCTACAGGAATGATCGGAAAAGGCGTTCTACTTGAATGCCTTGATGATGATCGTGTTGAAGAAGTCCTTCTAGTCAACCGGAATTCTCTCGGAATGGAGCATCCGAAACTGAAAGAAGTTCTGTTGAAGGATTTCTCTGACCCTCGTTCAATTCAGGAAGACCTGAAAGGTTATGACGTGGTGTATTTCTGTCTTGGAGTTTCTGCTGGAGGAATGAACGAGGAAGACTACACCAAGATCACTTATGATTACACCATCAACTTCGCGAAAGCTTACAAGGAAGTCAATCCTGAAGGTTCGTTCTTTTACGTTTCTGGCGTTGGAACAGATAGCACCGAAAAAGGCACGATGATGTGGGCGCGGGTTAAGGGAAAGACTGAAAACGACCTGATGAAAATGGGGTTCAAGAACGCACTGATGTTCAGACCTGGATTGATTCGCCCGATGAGAGGAATAAGATCAAGAACGAAGTCATACCAACGGATGTACAACATCATCAAACCATTTTGGGGTTTCTTTGAGTGGATATTGGGCGAAAGTCTGACCAACACAACTACCATTGGCTTGGCAATGATAAACGGTTCAGTTACAGATGCTGGAACAATGGTCTTGGAACCGAAGGATATCAACAAACTAGCAAGAGGAGAATGACCTTTCTGCTACAACTTTTCTTCTTCCTCTTTCTGCCAGTAATTCTGGTTTTGCTGCTGTTTCATCCGCAGTTCGGTGGTCGGCTGAAGAAGCGCCACAGAAAGGCTTATGCGCGCTCCAAGAACTGGAACGGAAAGCAGTTTGAGAATCTGGTAGAAACTTCGATGAACATGAAACCGAAAGACATGCCCGGATTGCTGAAAGCACAGTTCACCGACACGGAAGTGCGTTCGCCAGAAAAGCCCATTCCAATTATTCCCTTTGATGAGAAAGCGTGGAACACAGAGCCCGAAAAACCCAAGTTCATCTGGTACGGGCATTCCGTGGGCCTCCTTCAGGTCGGTGGTAAGAACCTACTTATCGACCCCATGTTAGGGCCTGATGCTTCGCCCATTGCGCCCATCAAAACCAAACGGTTTTCGGAGAAATCACTGGAAGTGATCGATCAACTTCCGCGTATTGATGCCGTGCTCTTTACACACGATCACTACGATCATATCGACCTGAAAAGCATCAAAAAGCTGATGCCGAAAGTCGATAATTGGTTTGTCGGATTGGGAATAGGTCGTCACTTGGAGCGCTGGAACATTCCGTCAGTCAAGATTACCGAATTCGATTGGTGGCAGGAATTGGATTTCCATGGAGTGAAAATCGTGTACACGCCATCTCGACACTTTACAGGTCGTGGACCGTTCGACAGGCAACAAACGCTTTGGGGTGGTTGGGTTTTCAAAACGGGGAAACACAACATCTACTGGTCTGGCGATGGCGGTTATGGCGCACATTTCAAGGAGATCGGAGACCGTCTCGGACCATTTGACCACGCATTCATGGAAGACGGGCAGTACAACGAACTCTGGCACCAGATCCATCTTCATCCTGAGGAAGCCGTTCTTGCTGCTTTGGACGCAAAAGCAAAGGTGGCCACGCCCGTGCATTGGGCAGGTTTCGCGCTGGCGTTGCACCCGTGGAAAGAACCGATTGAGCGATTTGTAGCCGAGGCTGAAAAGAAGAAGCTTCCTCTTTCAACTCCAAGAATTGGACAGATCATGGATCTTGGAGCGCCAGCTGGTGATCATTGGTGGACCGAACTGAAATGATCAGGTTCAATTTCTGACATAGCTTTGCCAGACATCAAACCGTAAACATTAACGATGGGCCTGTTGAACACCCCTTTCAAACTTCCGAACGGAACAATTCTGAAGAACAGAGTTGCTAAATCGGCCATGAGCGAGAACCTTGCCAATGCTGATCACAGCCCGTCAAAAGAGATCATACACGCCTACAAGCGTTGGGCAGACGGTGGTTTAGGGCTCAACATCACGGGTAATGTGATGGTGGATTCACGCGCATTGAATGCCCCGGGAAATATTGTCATTGAAGACCGGAAGCACATGGATCTGCTGAAGAAATGGACTTCCACGGTTCTCCAGGATTCCGACAGCCACCTGTGGACGCAGATCAATCACCCAGGGCGGCAATCCACTCCAGGGATCAGCACGCAGATCGTTGCGCCATCTGCTGTTCCGTTGAACATCAAGGGCGGCTCGTTACTTTTCAAGGCGCCACGTGCCATGACGGAGGATGAGATACTTGAGCAGATCGAACGTTACGCCAACTCGGCCGAAATCTCGAAAGAAGCGGGTTTCACAGGAGTTCAGATCCATGGTGCACACGGCTATCTGGTCAGCCAGTTCCTTTCTCCCATCACCAATAAGCGAAAAGACCAATGGGGTGGAAGCCTCGAAAACCGCGCTCGCTTTGTGGTCAGCATTTACGAGGAAATGCGGAAACGGGTGGGGCCGGATTTTCCTATTGGCATCAAGATCAATTCGGCAGACTTTCAGCGTGGTGGTTTTACCGAAGAGGAATCGATGGAAGTGGTTTCCATCCTCAGCTCACTGAACATCGACCTGATCGAAGTCTCTGGTGGAACTTACGAAAAGGCGGCCATGATGGGCGCGGCAAAGAAGCAAAGCACGCGTGAGCGTGAAGCTTATTTCTTGGATTACGTGGAGAAGGTCAGACAGAAAACATCAACTCCTTTGATGCTAACTGGCGGATTCCGAACCGTTGCCGGAATGGAAGATGCACTTCAGGCAGGACATCTGGACATCATTGGCCTCGCCAGACCATTTTCCATGTTTCCTGATCTGGCTAACCGAGTGTTCAGTGGAGAATTGACCGAACTGAACGTTCCAACGGCAAAGACAGGCGTGAAAGCCATTGACCGCATGGGGTTTGTAGACATCATGTGGCATGAGGTTCAGATCAAGCGATTGGGGCAAGGACTGAAACCCGACC
>JBFHEW010000209.1:0-5424 GCA_041583955.1 Bacteroidia bacterium
ACAACGCGGTGGTTTCGTCCATACCTTCTTCTGAAAGCTCCTTCGCATCACGTATCTTGTTGTAGCGTATCAGATAGAGACTTGCCAAAAGGAATGGTAGCGAAGGGATCTTGTACCTGACCAACGAGCCGAAGTTTGAAGTGGTAAGTCCAACCGCAAAGGCGAAGAATACCGCAAAAACGAACGAGAACATGATCATGGGCTTGGTAAACACATACCTGAAAAACGCAAACAGCCCTACACTCAGTAGCATGTACATAAGGAAGAACATGAGGATGGTATTCTCAACTGCCGATATCAGCATCACAGGATTCCTTACGTCAATAAGTGATGGTCTGAAAAGCCCAGCGAAGATGGCCAATGGGGCCTTTCTGAGCATTCCGGTCAATGATGGGTCGATCGTACCGATGTCGAACGAATTTCCTTCGTATGCTTCTCGTTTCAAGTCTTCCTGGGTGGCAACGGCCTTTTCCAGCATGGAGTCGACAGAACCGTAGTTCTCCAGCCTTCCGGATGTCTGCGAAAAAATGACAGAGCCTAATACAAAGCCGACCATGATGATCATCGGAGCAGAAAGGAACCGAAGAAAAGGGCTTTGTATCTTCTGGATGCGATTGAACACCACCCACAGCAACGTACCAGGCATGAGGGCAACGAAAATATAGGGCTTCATGGTGATCATCACGTAACTCGAGAAAACCACGGCAATGACGTTGAACACGATCTGCCTGCGTTTGAGCAATAACCCATATACCGAGGAAGTGAGCCAACACGCGGCCGTAAGCGTATAGGCATCCTTCATAACACCCGAACCCCAAAAGGCCACCGAAGGAATGAATAGGAATGCTATGGCCATCTCCTTCTTCTGGTCGGGGTACTCTTCCACAAATACCGTATACAGCCTCCAGATACCGCCAAAACAGACCCACGCCACGAGGATGGTACAGCCAAAAAAACTATCGATCGAAAGCAAGGCGAACGGAGCGGACAATCGACTGACGGAATATGCCTGCTGATCGCGGAGATAATGGTGCGGTACGTGTTCCGTAAGGTCGAAGCAGTAAAACCAGATAGGTCTGGTATCACCGAACAGGATCTTGAGGTAACACATCGGTTCTGACATGACCAACGTGTTCAGGATCTTGGCGTCCTGCCAATAGACAATGGTATCTCCACCATCATAATAGAACGTATAGACCAAAGCGAATAACAGACCGGCATATACCTTGAAAAGCAACCCGCGTCCGAAGTATTCATACTCAGGCTGGGTTTCTACCATTCTACTGGAAACGCGATTGGCCCTGTAATGGACCAGCATCAGCAGTAAAGGCACTAAAATGAAATCCCAAACGCCAATATACTTCATTACAATGTCGAATGTGAACTAACAATCACAGGTCAAATTTACTCAAGGTGAACAGAGATAGGCTATTTTCGCTCAAATGAATGTGCTCTATCTCAGTTACGATGGACTGACCGATGGCCTTGGAAGGTCGCAGGTGCTGCCCTATATCTTCGGTCTGAAACAACTGGGCCACTCATTCACCATCGTGAGTTTTGAGAAGAAGATTCCGTTCGAAAAAGACGGCAAGAACATTCAGAAACTCATCGATCAGGCAGGGATCAACTGGATTCCACTGCTCTACACGGCTTCTCCTCCCATACTTTCTACTGTGTACGATGTATATCAGCTTCGGAAAAAGGTGGAGCGTCTGCATGCCGAAACTCCTTTCGATATCATCCACTGCAGGAGTTACATCACCTCATTGGTCGGACTGCACATGAAACTGAAACATGGGGTGAAATTCGTTTTCGACATGCGGGCATTCTATGCCGATGAACGGGTTGATGGTGGCTTATGGGACCTGAAAAACCCGCTTTTCAAGGCCGTTTACAAGTACTTCAAACAGAAAGAGCTTCAATTTCTCAGCACCGCTGACCACACCATCTCACTCACGTCAAAAGGCAGAGAGATCATCCATTCATGGGAAAATGTAGCGGGCCAGCCTATTCCCATTGAGGTAATTCCGTGCTGTGCCGACCTTGACCACTTCCACCCGAACAAGGTCAATACCGAACAGAAACAGGAACTACGTTCGAGGTTCAAGTTGAGCGAAAACGACTTTGTGATCACCTACTTAGGCTCCATAGGTACGTGGTACATGCTGGATGAAATGCTTGATTTCTTCAAGGTCCTGCTAGAGAAAAGACCGAACTCCAAGTTCCTTTTCATTACCACAGACCGGCCTGAAACCATACTTCCGAAAGCCGAATCACGGGGAATAGCATCGGACCGGATCGTTATTTCTCCCGCCAAAAGAGAGGAAGTACCAACCTTTTTGAGTTTGGCCAACGCGGCCATTTTCTTCATTCAACCCGTATTCTCAAAATCGGGGTCTTCGCCAACAAAACATGGCGAGATGCTCGGAATGGGATTGCCCGTCATAGCCAATTCGGGTGTTGGTGACGTAGACAGCATCATTGAAGACACCAACAGCGGCATTCTGATAAACGAATTCTCTGAAGATGCTTACGAAGAAGCCGTTAAAGAGATCGATACGCTTCTGAGAATACCTGTATCGTCATTACAGGAAGCTGCGCACAGATACTATTCGCTGCAGGAAGGCGTGAAACGCTACAACGCTGTTTATCGGAGAGTCGGTGATCAGTGATGGTATTTCTCGTTCTTCAGAATGGTGAACGCCCTGTAAAGCTGCTCGGTAAAGAACAACCTCACCATCTGATGGGTCAGGGTCATTTTCGATAGGCCCAGTTTGAAATCAGCCCGTTGATATACCTCTTCTGAGAACCCGAAGGCACCTCCCACAAGGAACACGATTCTGCGATGACCGCCATTCAGCCACTTTTGAAGCTTCTCGGAGAAGGCAATGGAACTGAATTCTGCTCCTTGCTCATCGAGCAGAACCAGAAAATCCTGACCACTGATACTTTCCAAGATCAGCTTTCCTTCTGCTGTTTTCAGTTCGGCATTGGCCAATTTCCTGAAATGCTTAGGTGTCTTCAGCACCTCCACTTCAAAGGAACAATAGTGTTTCAAGCGGCCCACATAACGGTCAATGGCCCCGGTCAATTCGGCATCATCGGTCTCTCCTACCAGAAAAAGGCATAGCTTCATGTGTTCGTGTTTGGCGGTGATCAAAATAGGGATTTTGGCATAGTTCTTTACGCAACTTTCAAAAAGCAAGGATCGGTCTTGGTCGGTAACCTTACACTAATTCAAAACGTCAATAGGATTTTCCTTACTTACTTTGCACCACTATGTGGCATGGCTCGGTTCTTGCAAACGTTATCTTAACAATTATGAAGAAATCAGCATACATTTTACTTATCCTGTGTTTATCGCTTTCGATCGGATTTGCGCAAAACGCCAACGAGACCATCAACTCTGCCATTAAACTGGGGAACTACAAAGAGCTATCGAAGCTGTTTGACACCAAGGTTGAACTGACCATTGCCAGCAAAGAGGCCAGCTACAGCAAGGCGCAGGCCGAACTGATAGTGAAAGACTTTTTCGCAACAGACAAAGTGAGTAACTACCAGATCATTCATCAGGGCAAATCGCCAGATGGTGCGCAATATGCCATTGGTACGCTTACCACATCAAGGAATTCATACCGAACCTACGTCCTCACCAAGGTTGTGAACGGCAACTTGCGTATTCAACAACTACGTTTTGAGGTCAACGATTAATTCAATGCATGACAATTGACGAGATCATTGATGCTGCGCTGAGGGAAGATATTGGCGATGGCGACCATACTTCTGATGCTTGCATTCCCGCATCGGCACAAGGCAAGGCCAAGTTGCTGGTAAAAGAGAAAGGTGTGATCGCTGGTGTTGAGCTGGCGCAACGGATCTTTGCACGTTTCGATCAGGATCTGAAAGTCAATGTTCTCATTAAGGACGGCTCCAGGATAGAAGAAGGTGAAATCGTCCTTACAGTGGAGGGATCTTCCCGATCGATACTGAAAACAGAAAGGTTGGTGCTTAATTTCATGCAACGCATGAGCGGCATTGCTACCAAAACAGCCCACTTGAACGGTCTGATTGAAGGAACTTCGGCCAAATTGTTGGATACGCGCAAAACCACTCCACTGCTGCGGGAGATTGAAAAATGGGCTGTGAACATCGGTGGCGGGGTCAATCACCGTTTCGGGCTGTTCGACATGGTGATGATCAAAGACAACCATATCGACATGGCAGGTGGTATTCCGCAGGCCATTGAACGCGTTCATCAGCATCTGCGATCGATCGACAAAGACCTCAGGATTGAGATAGAAGTGCGCGATTTCGATGAGTTGAACGAAGCGCTTGCTGTAGGAGGTTTCCACCGTATCATGCTCGATAACTTCCATCCCGATGACGAAAAAAAGGCCGTTGAATTGATTGCGGGACGGTACGAAACAGAAGCATCGGGAGGTATCACCGAGGCCACTATCCGTGCGCACGCACTCGCTGGTGTTGATTACATTTCGGTGGGCGCACTCACACACAACATCAAAAGTCTCGACCTTAGTCTGAAATCGGCCTAAGATGGTCAGAAAGTATATCGTTAAAATATTACACCTTCCGGTTATCCGGAATATGCTACGACTATCAAAGGAGATCCGTATTCCGGGCTTTGATGGTCTTCCGCTTTATGACGTAATGGCGTTCTTCATTAAAGGAATGCAGGAAGGATGGCTCAACTTGCGGGCGTCTGCAGTGGCGTTCAACTTCATGCTGGCCATTTTTCCGGCCATTATTTTCTTTTTTACACTCATCGCATACATCCCTGTTGATGGTTTTCAGGAGCAGTTGATGAACATTCTTCAGGTGCTGATGCCCGCCAACGCTTACGCCTCCGTAAGCGAAACGATCGAAGATATCGTAATGCGCCAGCGCGGTGGGCTGCTCTCAATCACTGTAGTGTCTGCCATGTATTTTTCCACCAATGGTGTGAGCGCGCTCATCGACAGTTTCAACACCACTTACCATACCATAGAAAGTAGACCTTACCTCATACAACGTGGTTATGCCCTACTCATCACCCTCATTCTGGTGTTCTTCACTGTTTTCGCGGTGGGACTCATCATCTTCGGTGAATTAGGCATGGATTGGCTTACTCAGGAAGGTTTGGTGAATGATGGTGTAGGAAGGTTCTTCCTGAACATTGCACGGTACATCATCATTCTGGCGCTTCTATTCTTTGCCATATCGGTACTGTATTTCCTTGGCCCGGCCAAGCAGACCAAGTGGCGTTTCTTCTCGGCAGGGTCCTCATTGGCCACATTCCTCGTTATCATCTCATCCGTGGGTTTCACCTATTTCGTAGATAACTTCGGAACCTACAATAAACTGTACGGTTCCATTGGAACGCTTGTGATCGTCATGTTCTGGATGCTTCTCATTTCCATGGCATTG
>JBFHEW010000210.1:0-5415 GCA_041583955.1 Bacteroidia bacterium
GATGATCTTGTAACGTTTCCCCTTCGGGACATAGAACGACACCATCAATAGATGAAGATTCACGGTCAATCCGTTCATCACCGTGACTTCTTTCGGTAATGCGCCCACAACCTGACTCAGTGGTTCTGGGAAAACATCCTGGTAGCTGAACCAAGGTGTTTTGGCGTGAAAGTGCCCTTCCACAGCGAATTCGGCCCAATCGTCCAATTCCTGATTGACGAACTCCTTGGCCGTTTTCGGTTCCAATCCCAGCGAATTTCCACAGAAATAGGTGGCCGGTTTTCCGTTCAGTTTAGGATGATGGAACCTGTTGCGGTAATCCTTCAATGGATCTTCCGCATCCAACCTCTGGGCAAACGCTTTTGAATTTTCGAACTGCATGTGGCAAATGTCGGTAAATCAATGAAAGCCGAAAATATGACCCGATAGGGCTATTTTTTCCGATTTCCATGAGCGATAGATTTGAATCATGAAAGCGAAAACCATACTACTCAGTTCTGTTGTTTCCCTGCTGGTGGTCGTATTGATTTCCGGTTGTTTCAAAAAGAAGGAAGCGGATCTTGAATTATGTTCGAACACATGTATCTATGCATACGATGGCGAGTGTGATGACGGGGGGCCGAATTCGCAGTATAGCCTGTGCGATTGTGGAACCGATTGTGCCGACTGTGCAGAGAGAACCGAATCGGAATGTGAAACCGGTTCAAGCTCAAGTTCGTCAAGCAGCTCGTCATCCAGTGGTGGCGTCACTGGTCCAACTGGCGGTTCTTCAAGTAGTTCGAGTTCGTCCAGCTCAAGCTCGGGTAGCTCGTCCGGAGGTTCTTCAAGTTCGAGCTCTGGCGGAAGCAGTTCCTCGTCCTCTTCGGGAGGGGTGAGCTACATGCCTACTGGCACGGTCAATCTTGTATTTGTGGGTAACTACCGTTATTCCGGTTCAATAAGCATCAAAACAGGACAGGTCGAAGCGCCTTGGGATCCAAGCACCAGCCTCATTCCGTATACCCAATGGGCCTGTCCACCGGCTGGGCAGAACCTCGGGGGGTCCGATCTCACTTATAGCAATGTGGTCTATTTCAGATACAATTTGAACCGATGTAATGCTGGTTCAACGGTGGATAATTACCAGAATACATTCATGCCGCAATACCAAGGTCAATCGGTTACGTTTTACGTTGGGCCATAATGGTTGATGTCTCAAGAAATGTGGATTTAAATTTTAGAATCATGAAGTATTACAACTCATTTTCCATTTCAGTAGTTGTACTGATTTTAGCGAGTTTGCATTCAGGTTGTTTTGAAGAACCGAATGCCTCGGAGGAGGTTTGCAACAATACCTGCCCATACGCCTATGATGGCGAATGTGATGACGGTGGACCTGGCTCCACAACCTCATTGTGTGATTGTGGAACAGACTGTGCCGATTGTGGTACGCGCGAGGTCTCTGATAATGATTGTTTGGATGGAAGTAGCTCATCTAGTAGTTCGTCCAGTAGCTCAAGTTCCGGAGGAGGACTTTCGCAGCAAATTGCTGCGTCTTGGAGTGGTACCGCTTTTAATGAAGATTGGAATCTGTTTCTATGTAGTGATGGTGGCTTTACCTTGGGTACAACTGAAGTAGGTATGTCCAACGAAACGTTCAGATCAGGAACTTGGTCGCTTTCAGGTTCAAATTTGGTTTTGGAAGACCCGGCAATCATGACCATTACGCTGACAGTAATTTCGATTAGCCAAGGTGTGTTGACACTTGAAGATGGTGGGTCACAATTCACACTAACAGAGCAATCGACCAATCCGTGCAATGTAACAGGCGGGTCAAGCTCAGGTGGTTCTAGTTCGAGCAGCTCTAGCGGAAGCTCGTCAAGTTCCAGTTCGGGCGGTTCTTCAAGCTCCAGCTCTTCCGGTGGCCCCGTTTCTTGTGGCTCTACCGTTACCGATATCGATGGTAATACATACCAAGTGGTACAGATTGGAGACCAGTGCTGGATGGCTTCAAATCTGAGAACCACGCGATACAGAAATGGAAGTGTCATTCAGCAAGGAACGCCATGTAACGCAACTGGAGATAATCTATGGAATGATTACTCTGGAGCCTATTGGGCGTATCCTGGGTGTGACCAAGCGAATCTTTCCAGAGATGGATTGGTCTATACTCCAATGGCAATTACCAACTCTCAAGGAATCTGTCCAGACGGATGGCATGTTCCATCAAGAGCGGAATATCAACAACTTATTGATTATTTGGACGAAGGGACGGTTGGCACAACTTCTTGGGATATTGCCATTCCTAAAATGAAAGCAACCAGTGGATGGTTTGGTGATGATATTTCTGGAGGCACTGGGAATTTCTCTAACAATGGAACCAACAGCTCTGGATTCTCGGCCTATCCAGGTCAGATTGTAAGTGATTTTGGGGTTTACCCCGAAGGTGGTCACGGGTATTGGTTTTTCACAGATCAGAGCCAAGCAAGTGGTTTGAACTGCCTTCACATGGAAGCAGTCCCACAATGGTTACTAAATGGAAGCACTTATACCGAAGGCGGGTTTGATGGGGTTCAATTAACGGCAAGTTGTCGGTGCGTTAAAGATTAATACTTGCAGGGAGTCATATTCAGGCTTGTCGCCAACGCTATTCTGATCTGGAGCTTCGCCTGCTTCTACTTTTTCAATAGCTATTACAGTCATTTTCTCAATGCCGATGCCAAGAACACCATCTTGGTTCTGGCCATTCTGCTTTCGGTGATCAGTGCGGTAGAAGCTGTTTTTCTTGCGAAAAGAAAGCAGCTGAATCACGGATTGAAACTTTGGCTCTCGCTGAAACAACTGTGGCGTTCGGGTAGGTGTATGGTCCGATCTCCTGAGACCGGGTTCCGGCTTGGTTTTTCTGCAAAACGGAATCTGCTGTTCGCGTTGGTCAAATTCTTCTTCACGCCCATCATGATCAAGTTCGCGGTGGCGAATTTCAATGCCGTCTGCTACAAACTGGATTTTCTTTTATCGCATGAGTTGGAATGGTTCTCCATCCACTTTTTCAACGACCACTTCTACGGATTGGCGTTGGCAACCATCTTTTTGGTAGACACAGGTTTTTTTGCCTTCGGATATCTGTTCGAAGCCGGTTGGCTCAAGAATAAGGTGCGCTCTGTAGACACGTCCTTTTTCGGATGGTTAGTGGCGTTGGCGTGTTATCCTCCATTTACAGATTCATTTGCAAAATGGGCACCATGGCACACGAACGACTATGCTTTTTTCGGTTCGGCTGAAGTAACGTTCGCAGTTCGAATCCTGCTATTGCTTTTGTTGGTAGGTTATGTTGCTGCAACGGTTTCGCTCGGAACAAAATGTTCGAATTTGACCAACAGAGGAATTGTTACCAAAGGCGCTTACGCCATTGTGCGGCACCCGGCTTACATCTGCAAGAATATCTTCTGGTGGATCGTGCTTATTCCAGCCCTTTCTCATACACCAATGGCTGTTCTAGGAATGGCTTTCTGGAGCTTGATGTATTACTTCCGCGCCATCACCGAAGAGCGGCATCTTATCAGTGACCCAGCGTATCAAGCATATTGCCAGAAAGTGAAATGGCGTTTTTTGCCGGGTCTTATATGAAGAAAGTCGCCCCGGGAGGCGACTTTCAGTTTCAGCTATCATATTTTAAAACCCACTAAAAGTCATAACTGAAACTCACTCCAAAGCTGGGATTGGATTTTACGTTCACTCCGCTGAAGCGGCTGTCATTCAACATTTTCGGAGATAACCGTGCAGTACCGTTTGCCAAGAGATTTGCGCGCTTCTTGTACTTAGCGGAGCTTCCCATAATGGCCGAGCCTGCAACCAACATTGCCAAGCCTCCTACACTGAGCAAAGCTCCTCCAATCCGCAATGGGTCTCCATCAAGTCCTGCATTATCAAATTGATTGGCGCGTGCAAACAGAACTATGCCTGGTATGATCATCACTCCTCCCACACCCAATAGAACCCCACCTTTTACAAGTTTTTTCTTGTAAAGGCGGATGTTATCTTCTTGAGTGCGCCCCCATTTATCCGTATTTACGCTCGCTGCCGATGATGGTTCTTTCGTTACGATCACAGCACTGCTTAAACCTCCATCCGAATTTGAACTGGGAGATGTCTGCTCAGCATTGTAGATTGTGTAATCCTCTTGCTCTGTAGGAATTGGTTCAGCGGTTTGGGCTGCGATCATTTCCTTATCGCCATTCGCGTATTTTATCATGAACAGTTCGCTTTTCAATGTAGAGAAGCTAGGTCCGTCCAAGTTGTCCATGCGCTTGTATTTGACCTCGGAAGATGTGATCTCGGTGATCTTCACGTCCGTTTCATCTCCATTAAGAAAGAAGAGGCGGTCTTGTGCTTTTACTAGAGAAATGTTAAGCGAAATAATGCTGAAATATAAAATGAAGTGTCTCATGCTTTTGTTGTTGCAAATCTTAGAATTTGTAGTTGAGACTGAGGCCGTAACCGGTCTGGATATTAACCGAAGAACCACTGTAGCTCTGAATATTCATGATTGCTGGAGAAATTGAAGCAGTTCCATTTGCCAATTGATCTGCACGTTTTTTGTACTTGGACGAAACACCCAATAGTACAGCACCCGAAACTAGCATGGCACTGCCTCCTACAATACCGACAACACCAACTGCTACTGTAGGAACCGACCGATTGGGAGCATTATTTGGTCCAACCGTTGTTGTGGAATTGTTCACATTTCCTAAGTACAATAGCGTTCCTCCTAGGCCAACTGTCAATGCGCCAACCCCCATTAGGACAGCCCCTTGTTTGATTTTTTTCTTGTGAAGCCTTCGGTTTTCAGCTTCATCCCGCCCCCACTTGTCCACATTGGTTGTTGAACTGCTAGCTGGCAGATCCATTACCACCACTGAGTTGCTCAAGCCTTCGTCAGAGTTTGATTCTGGAGAGGCATCTTGCGTTGTGTACACATCTTGTTGGGTGCTGGTCGGATTTGATGTTGGTTCAACGCTCTGGGTCGCCATCATCTCTTTATCTCCATTGGCGAATTTGACCATGAACAACTGGCTTTTAAGCGTGCTGAAGGTCGGTCCGTCCAAGTTGTCCATGCGCTTATATTTCACTTCAGATGAAGTTACCTCAGTAATCTTCACATCCGTTTCATCTCCATTAAGAAAGAAGAGGCGGTCTTGTGCAAGGCTATGCGAAACAATAAGAATAATGATGCTGAGAAGTAGAATGATGTTTTTCATGGTATTGGTTTTAATCGATGCCGAAGGCGTAAAATTTGTGCATGATGTAAAAAGCGTACTCGTTTGGACCAATTGGGTCTTTAGGAATCACTTCGTACACACCATCGGCAAGGCGATTTATTTCTAACCTGATATTGTTTTCGGTTACCTGTTCCGAGCTTGCACCGCCCCAAGAGCC
>JBFHEW010000211.1:0-5410 GCA_041583955.1 Bacteroidia bacterium
CGGAGAACGAAAAGGTGTTTGCAGGCACGATCAATCAGAAAGGAAGTTTCCAATTCGAAGCCCTGAAAGTGGGATCGGAAACCATGCTCGCTCAGATTATACAAATGGTGCAAGACGCTCAAGGGAGTAAAGCACCAGTTCAGAAACTGGTAGATAAGATCGCTGGGATTTTCGTTCCGATTGTAATCGGTATTGCCCTGATTGCCTTTGCCGCCTGGTTTTTTTTTGGTGGAGCATCAGGATTTACGCAAGGTTTGATGGCCTTGGTCACCGTATTGGTGATCGCCTGTCCATGCGCACTTGGTTTGGCCACTCCCACAGCCATTATGGTGGGTGTAGGCAAGGGTGCTGAAAAAGGCATTCTTATTAAGGATGCTGAAAGTTTGGAACGTGCTAAGCAATTAACCGCCATTGTGCTCGACAAGACTGGAACCATTACGGAAGGTCGCCCTGTGGTGACCGACCTCATCTGGCTGAATGAGGATGATAGTTCGAAGGACGTGCTCTTTTCACTCGAAAAGCAATCGGAACATCCCTTGGCGGAAGCGGTCATCAATCATTTTCCAGCGATGAAATCGCTTGCGGTGGAGAACTTTGAAAGCATCACCGGAAAGGGGGCACAAGCCACTATCAACGGACAGACTTGGATGGTAGGCAATAAAAAACTGCTGATTGAAAAGGGTATTCAGTTCGACCCATCCTTGAACGAAAAAGCGCTGGCTTTGGGAAAAGAAGCGAAGACAGTGGTTTGGTTCTCCAATTCAGAAAAAGCCCTTGCGCTGATTGCCATTGCTGATAAGGTTAAGGAGAGTTCGCGCGAAGCAGTTTCAACACTTCAGCAAATGGGCATCGACATCTACATGCTTACTGGCGACAATGAGGCAACCGCGAAAGCCATTGCGGAAGAAACGGGCATCACACATTACAAAGCCGAGGTGCTTCCTCATCAAAAAGCGGAATTCATTAAGGCTTTGCAAGCCAAAGGCGAGGTGGTTGGAATGGTTGGAGATGGCATTAATGATAGCACCGCTCTGGCGCAGGCTGATGTCAGCATCGCCATGGGACAGGGCAGCGATATTGCCATGGATGTGGCCAAAATGACCATCATCTCATCCGACCTGAACAAGATTGCTCAAGCCATCAATTTGTCTAAACAAACGGTTACCACTATCCGGCAAAACCTCTTTTGGGCATTCATCTACAACATCATCGGTATTCCGATTGCGGCTGGTGTCCTTTATCCTTTTACAGGCTTTCTACTCAACCCAATGATTGCTGGAGCAGCCATGGCACTCAGCAGCGTGAGCGTGGTTGGTAATAGCCTCCGATTGAAATTAAAAACCATCTAAAAATCAATGATCATGAGCCCTTTAACAGTTTTAACAGGCACATTTCTTCTCAGCATCACGCTTCCAAGGCTATTTAAGCGCGAAGTGGATTACGCTTTATCTACACGCATTGCCATGTCGGTCATGCTGCTATTCACAGCCATTGGTCACTTCAAGTTTACTGACGGAATGGAATTGATGCTACCTGCATTCATTCCTTTCAAGACCGAAGTGGTTATCATCTCGGGTTTGATCGAAATTGGAATAGCCATTGGGCTGCTCATCCCAAGTTCGATTAAAATATCAGGTTGGACCTTGATGATCTTCTTGGTACTGGTGCTGCCAGCAAACATTCACGCAGCCTTGAACCACGTGGATTTTCAAACTGCGAGCTTTGATGGCAACGGCCCGAATTATCTCTGGTTCAGAATTCCGGTCCAGCTGTTCTTTATCGTCTGGACCTATCTCAGCACAATGGACCCTTGTCCTTTCAGCATCGACCTTGATTTCGGGGATGACGACATGCTCTTTGTATGAACAAGAAAAGTTACAATCATGAGCTCCAAAAGTGTAACAGCGAAGGGGCTTTGACCAACGAATTTTACATCATCAATTTTAAGTAACACAACTATGAAAACGATTAGAATGGAGCTACCCACTATGCAGAGCAATCATTGCCAAATGCGGGTACAATCAGCCGTCAATTCGGTTGAAGGAGTAAAAGTGATTGACATTCAGCCAGGAAAGGCCGAGCTGCAATTTGAAACAGACGAGCAGAAAATAGCTGCTCTAAGTGCCATTGACAAGTCTGGTTATCCGATTAGAAGTATTGTGACCGAAACCTTGGATGCCGCGAATGGAAACACGATGCAGTTCAAAACAAACATCAATTGCAACGGCTGCTTGACCAAGGTCACACCATTTATGGAAGGTGCAAATGGCATCGATGACTGGAATGTGGATCTGCTGAGCACTGATCGATTGCTGACTGTTCAGACGAATGGAGCAACAGAGAAGGAGATTGAACAATTGGTGCAACAAGCAGGTTTCAATGCAGAACGCATTCATGCCTAAGGATAAGGGCGCTTCGTGCGCCTTTATCTGATTTTCATCATCATAAAGCCAACTATCATCCGTAACTTACCGCTGTGAATTCCATTTTTTCCATATTCCTCGCTTCGCTTGTGCTGGTCTCCACTTCGGGGGTTGGCATCACCAAGCATTTCTGTGGAAAGCGCTTGGCCTCCATTTCCGTTTTGGGTGATGGTGGTTGCAGTTGTGGTGTAATGGAAGACGCATCAGGATGCTGTCATACGGAGCGGTCATTCTTTCAATTGGACGATGATTTTTCGGTAGCTCCTGTTCAATCCTTGAATGTGGCTTCTGCGTCTATCATCAGCATTTTCGTTTATCATCTGTCTTTTGACTTTCTCAAAAGCGACAGATCGGTGGCTTACCTGAATTACAAGCCACCCATTCCTGATAAGGACATTCCTGTCCTTATTCAGTCCTTTCTTATCTGATACAATAGCGTAAGGCGGTTCGCAATGAGCTGCAGTATTCTGCCACTTCGTGGCAGACTTTGATGGTCAATTTCTCGTCAATACTTATGCTATGCTTAATAATACAATTCGGTTTTTTCTGGAAAACAAGTTAGTGGCCTTTCTGTTGGTGATCCTATTCATCAGCTGGGGGCTTGCAACCGCGCCATTCAATTGGAAGAGCGATTGGTTTCCGCGCGACCCAGTGGCCGTGGATGCCATTCCTGATATTGGCGAGAACCAACAGATCGTTTTCACCCGTTGGATGGGGCGTTCTCCGCAAGATGTGGAGGATCAGATCACTTATCCACTTACCACTACCCTACTTGGTGTGCCAGGGGTAAAAACCATCCGCAGCTCTTCGATGTTCGGATTTTCCAGCATCTATGTCATTTTTGATGAAGATGTGGAGTTCTATTGGAGCCGCTCGCGCATCCTCGAAAAACTCAACTCCTTACCTGCCGGAATTCTTCCTGATGGCGTTCAACCTGCGCTTGGCCCCGATGCCACAGCCTTAGGACAGGTGTATTGGTACACCCTCGAAGGTCGCGATAAGGATGGAAACCCAACAGGCGGTTGGGATCCGCAGGAACTCCGTTCCATTCAGGATTACAACGTGAAGTACGGGCTTTCGTCTGCGCAAGGCGTGTCGGAAGTCGCGTCCATCGGTGGTTTTGTGAAAGAATACCAAGTGGATGCCGACCCTGTGGCCATGCGTGCGGCTGGGGTTTCCATTCCGCAGATCATGATGGCGGTGCGCAATTCCAATAAGGATGTGGGCGCGAAAACCATCGAAGTGAACCGAGCGGAATATTTGGTCAGGGGGCTTGGCTACATCAAGTCGATCAAGGACTTGGAAGATGCTGTGGTGACCGTAAACGATAACGTGCCCATCCGCATTAAAGATGTGGCGCATGTTTCCTTGGGGCCTGCTCCGCGAAGAGGCGCTTTGGATAAATCAGGAGCAGAAGCCGTTGGTGGTGTGGTGATTGCGCGCTATGGCGCCAATCCGCTCGAAGTGATCAATGGCGTGAAGGAACAGATTGCTGTCATCGCTGCTGGATTGCCCGAGAAAACCTTGGCCGATGGCCGAACTTCCAAAGTGACCATCGTGCCTTTCTACGATCGAACGGTGCTCATCAAAGAAACCCTCGGCACGCTTGAAGAAGCGCTGACCTTGGAGATTTTGCTCACCATCATTGTCATCATTCTGATGGTGATGAACTTGCGCGCATCCTTACTTATTTCAAGCATGTTGCCCGTGGCTGTGCTCATGTGCTTTATCGCCATGAAATACTTCGGAGTGGATGCCAATATCGTGGCGCTTTCTGGTATTGCCATCGCCATCGGAACCATGGTGGATATGGGAATTGTGCTCTCCGAGAACATGCTCAAACACATGGACGAAGCCGATGAAAGTGAACCGCTTTTGGAGGTGATCTATCGCGCCACGACTGAAGTGGCTTCGGCAGTCATCACAGCTGTACTCACCACCATCGTTAGCTTCCTTCCTGTATTTACGATGGTTGCTGCCGAAGGAAAATTGTTCCGACCCTTGGCATTCACCAAATCGTTCGCGCTGATTGCCAGTATTCTCTTGGCCATTCTGGTGCTTCCACCCTTGGCGCACATCCTGTTCAGCATCAAACCATCCAAAGGAAAACTGCGAACGGCCTTCAATGTGCTGGCCATCGTAGCAGGAATTGTGCTGCTGTTCTTTTCGTGGTTGGGCTCCTTATTGATTGTGATAGGTCTGACCGGATTGCTCGTCAGTTTCTTAGAGACAAAGGAGCGGCTAAAAGAACTCGGAAGCTGGCTTCAGACCTTGGTTTATGCGCTTATCGTTGGTTGGTTCCTCACACGCATGTGGTTGCCGCTTGGCCCCGATAGCAGCATGTTCATGAATTACCTGTTTGTCATTCTGCTAATCGGAGGATTGATCGGAGCATTCTACTTGCTCATCTATTTCTATCCGCGTATTCTCGGTTGGTGTCTTCGACATAAAGTCTTGTTCCTCAGTATTCCAGTTCTCTTGTTGGTCTGGGGAGCCTTGAGTTGGCTGGGCATCAAAGGCATTTTCGGTCTTACGAACGATGAGATTGCGGAAAGCCGCATCTACAGTTCCATTCATGATGTTTTTCCTGGAGCAGGACAAGAATTCATGCCTGCCTTGGATGAAGGCGCGTTCTTGCTCATGCCTACTTCCATGCCGCACGCGGGATTGGAGGAAAACAGCGAAGTGGTGGCTCAACTCGACATGGCGGTTCAGGCCATTCCAGAAGTTTATTCGGTTGTCGGGAAATTGGGTCGTGTGGAGTCTGCGCTCGATCCAGCGCCTATTTCCATGTACGAGAACATCATCAACTATAAGTCCGAATACATCACCGATGAAGATGGAAATCGACTTCGCTTTAAGGTTGATAAGAACGGAGAATATGCACGTGATAGTGTGGGTGAACTCATTGTAGATAAGAACGGGAAGTACTTCCGCAATTGGCGCGATCACATCAAATCGCCCGATGATATTTGGGATGAGATTTC
>JBFHEW010000212.1:0-5386 GCA_041583955.1 Bacteroidia bacterium
CTACAGTTTCGCGTAGCGTTTTGAATCGGCCCGAATGCATGTAAGGTGCGGTAAGCGCCACATTCCGAAGACTTGGGATTTTGAAAGCAGCCCGCAGCGAAGGGTCGTTGTAAGGAAGCTGCGCTCCCGGGTCGAATGGCGACCCATCGGGCTCTGGTGTTCCTAGAACCGCCAATTGCTGGTTGGTGAACAGCGGTGGCGTATGACATTCAGCGCAGCGGGCCACAAACGAACGGAACACGTTCATTCCTTCTATTTCCTGTTGATTGAGGGCACCATGATAGCCATGGGCATATTGATCGTAGCGGCTGTTGAGCGAAATGAGCGAAGACTCGAAAGCGGCCAAGGCCACGTAGATCTGATCGAGTTGGATCTTATCATCGCCATTATCAGGAAATGCCTCTTGGAACATGTTGCGGTACGTAGGAACGGCATTGAGCGTTTCCAAGAGTCGATCTGGGGCTGTCCCCATTTCGTCATGGGCAAAAAGCGGGCCCTGCATCTGTTCTTCCAATGTGGTTGCCCGTCCATCCCAAAAGAACAGTTTGAGGAAGGCCACGTTCCAAAGGCTTGGCGCACCGCGTTTCACTATCTGTCCGCCAATTCCTTGGCTGCGTCCAAGTCCATCGCTGAAGCCTTTTTCGGGTTGATGACAGGTGGCGCAACTTACGGTTCCATCGCCCGAAAGGATGGGGTCGAAAAACAAGTAGCGACCCAGGTCTATTTGCTGTGGCGTAAAGCCATCACGGACCTCAGGTAGCGCGGTTTTGAGTCCGCCAACACCTTGGTCGGTAAGGGAAACATATTGCTGGTAGAGTGAGCGGAGTTTGCAAATGCCTTCGTCCGTCAGTTCAAACCCGGGAGGACAGGTTTTGCAGAGTTCAAAATCACCAGAAGAAGTAGAAACCGTTGAAGTGAGTGCTTCAATATCGGTGGAAACAGCATCTTTTTCGCAGGAAACAAACGTCACTGCAAGCGCAGCGCACAGCGTCAGTATTCCAGCGAAGGATTTTTTCATTCAGCGTTCAAGGAATTGATGTACGCGATGAGGTCCAGCACTGTTTGGTCGTCAGGAATCGATTCTGCTATCAGCTGCATCTGTGCACCGTAAACGTCTCCTTCTTCCTTCCCGCGGATACCCTGTCTGAAATTGTTCAACTGACGCTCGAGGTACCAATCCTGCAGCCCCACCAGACGTGGAGAATGAAGGGACTCAATGCCAACGGCACCTGGGCCATGACATGCACCGCATACCATGTTGTAGTACGCTTTTCCGTTTTCTGCGTTTCCACCTGTAACGGACGGTTCAACCTTTGCAGACGGAAATGTTTTGATGTAGGCTATGACATCCATGATGCCTTCGCTATCAAGCGTTTTGGCCATTGGGGCCATTTGAGCACCATACACATCTTTGGCGTGTACGCCCCGCTTGTTAACGCGGTAATTCTGCAGCTGTTGCTTCAGATAATAGGTTTCCTGACCTGCCAAAGCCGGTGCGCCCATTACTTTCATTCCTTCGCCATTCTGTCCGTGACAAGTGGCGCAGGTGGTATACAACGACCTGCCTTTGGTGGCGTTGCCAAGCTCTTCCTTCTTTACTTCGGACTTAACATCGGATTCAGCCTTTTTTTCTTCGGGTGCTGATGAGCAGCTTGCAAGGATGACCGAAAACGCGGCAATGACGGATAGGAGTGTACGATTCATGGTTGTTTGTTGAATTGCGAAGATGCTTAATTGTTTGCATTATTTCTGCAAGATGGTACACGTTTGAAAACTAAAAAGCCACCACGCTTTACACGTAGTGGCTTTTCCGTCCATTTGGTTTGGCTGCTATGGGTAGAATTTTTCTCCTGCTTTGGCTTTGTCTACAATGATCTGAGGTGGGAGGAAACGTTCTCCGTGTTTCGCTGCCAATCTATTGAAGATGTCAACGGTTGCTTGCGCTCCCAACGTATCCATGTAACGGAACGGTCCACCTCGGAAAGGAGGGAAGCCCAGTCCGAAAACAGCACCGACATCACCATCCAACGGGTTGGCTATGATGCCTTCCTGCAAGCATAGCGCAGCTTCGCTCACCATGCTCATGCCAATGCGTTCGTACATTTCCTTCTCATCAAACTGTTTGCGGGTGTTGCCACCGAAGAAGCTGTACACATTGGTGTCGAGCTCGCGTTTCTTCTTGCCGTTCTCATCGTACTGATAGAACCCTTTCTTGTTCTTTCGGCCGTGGTATCCTGCATCGAACATCTTCTTCAACCCATCAGAAGCTTTTACGCCTTTTCTGGTTGCGATGAAATGTTGCATCAACTCGCCACTCATGATGTGTGCGCCTACATCAATTCCTACTTCATCCATCAACGTAATTGGACCAACGGGGAAACCGAATTTCTTCAGCACTTTGTCTATCTGTAGTGCATCAGCACCCTCCTCTAGCATGTTCAATGCTTCGCCCAAAAGCGGGGCAAGGATTCTGGTGGTGTAGAACCCCGGACCGTCTTTTACCACGATCACCGTTTTTCCTTGACGGACACCTAGGTCGTAGCAGGTAGAAGTGACCCAATAAGCAGTCTGGTCGGTCACCACTATTTCCAACAAAGGCATTTTCGGAACAGGGGAGAAGTAGTGCATTCCAATGACCTGCTCAGGTCGTTTGCTGGCCTTGGCTATCTCGCTGATCGGAAGAGCGGAGGTGTTGGATGCGAAAATGGCGTCCTCACGTAAGTGTTCCTCACACTCTTTCAATACAATATGCTTGATCTTCAGGTCTTCAAACACCGCTTCGATCAATACATCCACCTTATCGAAGTTGTTGTAATCCAGCTGACCGGTGATGCGGTTCATCAAACGGTCGGCATCCAATTGCGGCATGGCTTTGCGCTGCACTTTTTTACCGATGTCGCCCCAGATCGTTTTCCGAGCTTGCGTGAGTGTTTCCTGCTTGATGTCTTTCAATAGTACCCGCACGTCTTTGGCGGCAGATACCTGGGCGATTCCTGCACCCATGAAGCCCGCTCCTACCATGGCAATGGTGTCGGTCTTTTTGGCCAATTCGGCCTGCGGGTTCTTCTTCTTCTCCGTCATTGCGAAGAAAATGCCCCGAAGTTGGAAGCTCTCTGGTGTGAGGATGAGTTTTTCGAAGCGCTTCACCTCTTCGGCATAGCCTGCTTTTTCTCCGGACGACATTCCAACCCTTACGCATTCCATGATCTCGTAAGGAGCGGGGTAGTTGCCATTTGTCTGGCGATCCACCATCTCTTTCGCTTTCTTGAAAATGATGTTGCGCGTGATCGGATTCCCCTCTAGGAATTTCTCCATTCCGGAACGCTTGTCTTCGCGTTTCAATGGTTGCTTTGCTACCTCATTGGCTAAAACGATGGCAGCATCCAGCAATGCTTCTTTGGTGGCAATGCGGTCAACCAATCCCATTTTCTTTGCTGGGTAGGCGAACACGTTCTTTCCAGTAAGCATCATGTCCAACGCTTTCTGAATTCCAACCAAGCGGGGCAAACGCTGTGTTCCGCCACCACCAGGCAGCAGACCGAGTTTTACTTCAGGAAGCGACATGATGGTTTTCGGACTGTCGGATGCTACGCGGGCGGCACATGCCAACGCGATCTCCAATCCCGCACCCATGCATGCACCGTTGATGGCGGCAACAACAGGCTTCTTGCTGTTCTGAATGCGGTTAAGAATCTCGTGACCTTTCTTAGCGATCGGTTGCCAGTCGCCTTCTTTTTTCACGTGTGCAAACGCTTCGATGTCGGCACCAGCAATGAAATCCTTTTTACGGCTTATCATCACAGCGGCCTTCACCTCAGGGTCTTTCTCCAGTTCATCCATCATCGGATTGAACGTCTCGATCATGTCTGGACCGATCTTGTTGATCTTCGAGTCTTGCTCGTCCATCCAAATGATGGCAATGCCATCACGTTTTTCTATTTCAACGTACTTGTTTTTCATTGCATTCGATTTGCGAATAACGATTATCGATTAACGAATTGCGATTCCATTCGTCAGTCAAATCTTATTTCTGTTGTTTCTTTTTTGCCGTGTTTACACTTGCCACGAAGATTGAAATCAGTTCGTTGCATTCTGATTTTGCTGATTGAACAGCTTCGATTTCTGAGTGAAGATTGCCCTTTTCGATAACCTTGAGGCAAATAAAACTTTCACGAAGTTCCTTGATGATGACGTTTACCTTGTGAACGAAATCCTTGGGCGACTCTGCAGACCTAGCTTCTCCGTAGTTCAATGCTGGAGATCCTCCGCTTCTTAATAATTGATTGGCATAATATCGCGAAGCGTAAGAATTTGACATCTTTTCGGTTATCCGAACGATGGAAACTGCAAATGCAATCAATCGGTCTTCAAGTTCTTGAGGTGTCATAAATCGTTAATCGCAATTCGTTAATCGATTATCGCCAATCAATTTTCAAGCTTCGTATCGTTCCAAAATACATGCATGTCCGTGCGCCCCAGCAGCACAAGCAGCCAAAAGACCGTATTTACCGCCTTCTGCAATCAAACGGTTTGCAGTTGTGGTCATGATCCTTGCGCCAGTGGCACCGAATGGGTGACCGATGGAAAGCGAGCCGCCCCAAAGGTTCATCTTGTCCATTGGAATCTGACCAACGGCCTTCTCGCGGCCAATATTCTTCTGGCAGAATTCGTCTGATGCCAACGCGGCAATGTTCGCCAAGATCTGACCGGCAAATGCTTCGTGGAACTCGATCACATCCATATCCTCCATTTTCAAGCCGTTTCGGTCGAGAATTCTGGCCATGGCATAAGCTGGTCCGAGTAGCAACTCTTCGCGGATGTCCTGACCTGTGAAAAGGTAATCGTGAATGTATGCTTTTGGGGTGAGCCCGAGTTCCTTGGCTTTGTCCTCACTCATTATCAGAACAGCTGCTGCACCGTCTGTAAGGAAAGATGAATTCGCAGCGGTCAGTGTTCCATGTGGCTTCACGAAAGCAGGCTTCAGTTTTGCCAGTTTTTCAAGTGGTGCAACGCGGATTCCGTTGTCTTTCTCGATCGGCTTGAAATTCGGAGCCAACTCAACAGGGGCAATTTCTTTGGCAAGAATGCCTTCGTCCTGTGCTTTCTGCGCCAACGTGTGCGAACGCAACGCAAACGCATCTTGGTCTTCTCGTCTGATGCTGAATTTGGCAGCCAGCATATCGCAATCCTGCCCCATCAAACGGTCGGTCAAAAACTCAGCTACGGCTGGTCTATCCGGAAGGAAATCCGTCAATTTCAACGTCATTGCGAATTTGATCATGTCGCCAGTTGTCTTCAATTTCTGAGCATTGAATAGCTTTTTACGCATGCTCTTCTTGTATCCGATAGGGGAGTCTGACGTGTTGTCGGTCCCACCAGCGATCAC